>JAQULX010000007.1 GCA_028718465.1 Dehalococcoidales bacterium
CCTTCCATTTCTCACCCGCTTTTAAAAAGTGGTATCCCGCTATTGGGATGATTTCCGTACACCCTCCATTTCCTCAAACCATATCCCGGCGAAATCGCTCCATCTTTCTACATATTTGTACCACTTGTTTACTTCCAGGAATGGGCCAGCATCTTCTGTGTTTATATTGTAGTGTTTCAGGTAAGAGATATCCGGAAGAGTACCGGCATTCCAGGATACTTGGAGGAATTCCAGGGCCTGGTCACTAAACAATTCCCGGACTCTCGGAACTACTAAGTCCCTGAGCAATCTTTCTATACCCGGGTTCTGGAGCAACTGAGCAATGACATCCCTGTATGGACCTTCTTTGAAATCAAAATCAGACCCCAGGTGTTGCTTGCCATAGCTCTTGAGCCAGCGGTAAGTCTCTTTCTGATTCCCGTTACCAATCCCCCAGAGAAAGCGGCTGGCATTTTTAAAATACCTCTCTAACTTTCCCTTTTGCTTAGCATCCATATTTGAACTCCATTAACGATGGGTTGTTATTATTTTATTTAATAAATATAAATAATATACTATTATATTATCATTATAATTTAATCTTATCAAGTAATTATATAAAATATAATTGTATAATTCCCTATTATATACTATAATGAAGATAATAGAGATATAGCCTTTTAGAGCATATACCCTATCCCTTCCAGCACCTATCTGCATATTGGACCGTATCTTTCTTAGTCAGCCTCTCGATATGTGAGTATTGAATTAGGAAGCATATATTCCAGGACACACGGATTGTCTTATCTCGGTTCCCATAGCTCATTAAGACCGATCAGATAATTCGATTGTGGATTTATGATTTATTGGGGATAATCCAAAGCTGGAAAAGGGGGCAATAATGCTTATTCCATCTTACGGATTCTGCGCTTTTATGGTAGCGGTTATTGCTCACAAATCTGGTGATATGCAGATACTTACCAAATAATCAGGAGGAATAATATGAAGACATTTGCAGAACCACAGCCAGAAGTCACAGCTGAACAGAAATTGACGTTAAATATTAAACCTAACAAGGAACGAAATCTGCGTATTCTTTATGTACTGCTGGGCGTTGGGGTTATCTTACTTGTGTTTGGCCTGATTTCAATCATAATGCAGTGATACGGGGAATGATACTTCGCTCGGTGTTTTTACCTTTTCATCTTAAGGCGAAGGTCAAGCGAAAGGAGGAAGGATTGAATGAAAACCGATTACGAACTACAGCAGGATGTGATGAAAGAGCTTCAAAGGAAACCGAGTATTAAAGCGGCAGAGATTGGAGTTGGCGTTGCAGACGGCATTGTGACGCTGAGCGGCCATGTGGATAACTACTTCAAGAAATGGGCAGCCGGGCGGAAAGAGAACAAGTCGAGCGGGCAGCCTGGGCTGCACCAGGTGTATCCGAAGTCGATAGCAACATCGGCATTAGTCCATAGTCCAATAGTAAAGAGACAAAATATTATGAGGAGAATTATAGTGGCAGTAAAACTACAACCCTTGGCTGACAGATTGGTAGTCAAGCCTATTCAGAAAGAAGAAACAACCCGGGGAGGTATCATAATACCGGATACTGTGAAAGAGAAACCCCAGGAAGGAGAAGTCGTCGCGGTCGGTCCCGGTAGAATGACTGATGATGGAAAACGAATTGCATTGGATATCAAAGTCGGTGACCGGGTAATCTACTCAAAGTATGGCGGCTCGGAAATTAAAGTTGACGATGAGGAAATGATCATACTGCGCGAAAGCGATATTCTGGCTAAAAAGATATAAGGGGGTTAAACTCGAATTTAGTATTTAGAATTTTCCTGGTTTTATTATAGAACTAATTAATTGCGGAGGAAATAAATACATGGCGAAACAAATAATATTTGGTGAGGAAGCTAGACGGGCTCTGAAAAAGGGAATTGATACCCTGACGGATGCAGTTAAGGTTACGCTGGGTCCCAAGGGCCATGCTGTTGCCCTGGATAAGAAGTGGGGCGCTCCCCAGGTAGTCGATGACGGAGTTACTATCGTCAAAGAAATCGAACTGCCGGACCCCTTTGAGAATATGGGCGCTCAGTTAGTCAAGGAAGCGGCTGTCAAGACCAACGATGCCGTAGGCGATGGCACTACCACTTCTACAGTCCTGGCGCATGCTATTATCACCGGCGGTTTCAAGAACATTGCTGCCGGCGCCGATAATATGGCTCTCAAGAGAGGCATCGAGAAAGCCACCAGGGCTATCATCGAAGAGCTCAAGAAACAGTCTACGGAGGTCAGGGGCAAGGAGCAGATTGCCCAGGTCGGTACCATTACCGCCAAGGACAAGGAAATTGGCAACCTGATTGCCGATGTCATGGAGAAGGTAGGTAAAGACGGCGTCATCACTGTTGAGGAGTCCAAGGGAACGCAGTATGAGACCGAATATGTGGAAGGTATGCAATTTGATCGCGGGTACATCAGTCCCTACCTGGTCACCAATACCGAGCGCATGGAAGCGGTCATAGAAGATCCTTATATTTTAATTACTGACAAGAAGATATCGGCTATCAATGATATTCTCCCCGCTCTGGAGAAGATCCTCAAGGTATCCAAAAACCTGGTCATCATCGCCGAAGATGTCGAAGGCGAAGCACTGGCGACGCTGGTAGTCAACAAACTGCGCGGCACTATCAATGTCCTGGCAGTAAAAGCTCCCGGTTTTGGTGACAGAAGAAAGGCCATGCTCGAGGATATGACTATCCTCACCGGAGGCAAGGTGATTTCCGAAGAGGTTGGACGTAAGCTGGATTCCGTGACGGTAGAAGACCTGGGCAGAGCCCGCAGGGTTACCAGCGACAAGGATAATACCACGATCGTTGAAGGTAAGGGTTCGGAGGCCGATATCCAGGCCAGAATCAAGCAAATCAAAGCTCAGGTCGCTGAGACCACTTCCGATTACGATCGTGAGAAGCTCCAGGAAAGGCAGGCCAAGTTAGCCGGCGGCGTGGCCATAATCAAAGTTGGTGCTGCCACTGAAACAGAACTCAAAGAGAGAAAACTTCGAGTCGAAGATGCTCTTTCCGCTACTAAGGCGGCGGTTGAGGAAGGCATCCTGCCTGGCGGTGGCGTAGGTTTACTGAATGCTCTTCCGGCTCTGAAAGAATTTATACTAGAGGGTGACGAACAGACCGGTGTCGAAATTGTCAGGAAAGCTATCGAGGAACCCATCCGCTTCATTGCTGATAATGCTGGTAAAGACGGATCAGTCATCGTCGATACAGTTAAGAGAAGCAAAGCAGGCACCGGGTATGATGCCGAAGAGGATGAATTTGGCGATATGATTCAAAAAGGTATTATTGACCCAACCAAGGTGGTCAGGTCCAGCCTCCAGAATGCGGCCAGTATTGCCAGCATGATTCTGATTACCGAATCCCTGGTGGCCGATATTCCGGAGAAGGAGAAGGCAGCCCCGGGTATGCCTCCCGGTGGCGGTTACGGCGGCGGTGAATTCTAAAGTTAGTTATAACCGGAACCCTTCCCGTAATTTACGGGAAGGGGTTCTATACAAGATTCTCATAAGCGATAAGTAATGGAGCAGCGATATTAGAATTCAACGTTACTCGTTTTGGGTAAAAAATGTGCATTGTAGATGCTGATATTCAAGGAGGTATGGTATGAGTTCTGGCGATAAAAAAGAACACTATATACCGGCTGACGCACCCTTAATAGATAATAATATCGACTCAATGACCAGACTGCTTTCAGAAATTACACGGCAAGTGGAAGAAATGAAGCAACTCAGAAGACTAATGCAATCCAAAGATACCCAAATAATAAACCTGGATATTATCACTGAAGAATTGCTTACGAAATTAAAAGAGGCGAATGTAGCCTACACGTTGAGCAATCAAATACAATCCTTAAGATTAGAGAATGAAGTATTAAAGCGTCGAATTAAGAAATTAGAAAGTGAAAGCGAAAAAAGTGGTAGCGTCTAAAGTTAAATACCACCTGAGGCGATTGAAATGGACCAGGTATTAGCCATGATTATGGCTGGGGGTCAGGGGGACAGACTGCAGCCGTTGACATTGTCCCGGTCTAAGTCAGCCGTGCCCTTTGGCGGCAAATTCAGGCTTATTGATTTTACTTTAAGCAACTGCGTTAATTCAGGCCTGCGGCAGGTTTTTGTCCTGACCCAGTACCGGTCCGGCTCGCTGCATATGCATATTCAAGAGGGTTGGGGTATATCCAGTGCCAGACTCGGGGATTATATATACAGTGTACCTGCCCAGCAGAAAGTCGGAACTGACTGGTATCAGGGTACGGCGGATGCCGTGCGCCAGAACATAGACCTCATGAGGGGAATAGATATTAATTATCTATTGATTCTTTCTGGAGATCACATATATAAAATGGACTACCGACAGATGTTAGGTTATCACCAAAAGAAGAATGCTCATCTGACAATATCTGCTGTGCGAGTAAGAAAAGAGGAAGCGGCCGGGAGACTGGGAGTATTGGAAACAGATGATAATTCTAAACTCCTGGGATTTGAAGAAAAGCCAGTTCAACCCAAAACCATCAAAAATGCTTCCGATTATGCGCTTGCATCGATGGGCATCTACTTATTCAACATTGATATTTTAAAAGAGGTCTTACAAAGCCCAGGCAATGACTTCGGCAAAGACATTATACCAGGGATGATCGACAAGAACTCTGGCATTTTTGTTTATGACTTTGAGCAAGAGAACAAGATCGAAGATTATGTGGTGGAAGTGCAGGACGGCAAAAGAAAAAAGGGGTTGGTAGACAGGATTCAAGATTCCTCTTATTGGAGGGATGTGGGAACCATCGAGTCATATTACGAATCCAGCATGGACCTGGTAAGTGTGAATCCACAATTTAACCTCTATGGTGAGAGATGGCTGATCAGAACCTATCAGAGACCACTTCCACCCTGTAAGTGCGTCTTAGGAGGAATGAACCCCGATTCTATTATTTGCGATGGTTGTATAATTAGCGGTGGAATTGTAACTTACTCGATATTGTCCCCGGGAGTAATAGTTGAGAAAGGTGCGTTAGTAGAGAAATCTATCATTTTCGATGACGCTATCATTGAGCCACAAGCAAAAGTCAGACGAGCCATTATTGATAAAGAAGCCAGGATTGAGGCTGGAGCATTAGTTGGCTATGATCTTGAACTGGATAGGCAACGCGGTTGCACCATTTCAGATACCGGTATCGTAGTCGTCCCCAAGGGGGCGTCTATCAAGCCGGTTTAAATAGGGGATTACTTTCAATAAGGCACGACAGAAATTATCACTGGACATTTGCAGCCAATTACGGACTTGAAGTATCACAATTCGGACTTTAAAGAAGGAGAGACTAAATATGCAGCAGGCTGTTAGATATATTCGCTGGTTTAAGGATATCAGGATTGAAGACATCCCTCTTGTGGGGGGTAAGAATGCCTCTCTGGGGGAGATGTACCGCGAACTTGCCAGCCAGGGAGGCAAAATTCCGAATGGTTTTGCGGTAACTGCCGGGGCCTACTGGCATGTAATAGAGTCAGCCGGTATTCTTGACGAACTCAAGAAGGCAATGATGGGCCTCGACAAGACTAATCTGGATGACCTTATGAAACGAGGGAAAAGAGCCCGTGATTTGATTTTAGGGGCCGGTATACCCGAAGACCTGTGGGCCGAAATAAGGAATGCCTATGACAGGCTTTGCGCAGAGTACGGACCGGACACGGATGTAGCAGTACGCAGTTCAGCAACTGCGGAAGATCTCCCTACAGCCTCATTCGCCGGCCAGCAGGAAACTTATTTAAACATACGCGGCTATCCCGCTCTGAGAGAAGCCTGCAGCAAATGTCTGGCGTCTCTTTTTACCAACCGGGCTATTTCCTATCGCATTGACAATAATTTCGACCATTTCGAGGTGGCTCTTTCGATAGGCATTATGAAAATGGTGCGCTCTGACCTGGCCACCAGCGGGGTGATGTTTACCATGGATACGGAGACGGGTTTCCGTGAAGTAGTTTTCATAACAGCCTCTTACGGGCTGGGAGAAAACATTGTCCAGGGAGCGGTCAGCCCTGATGAGTATTATGTTTTCAAACCGACTTATAGAAAAGGCAACAGGGCTATAATCCGGAAAAACCTGGGGGGCAAATCGATCAAAATGGTTTACGGCCTTGGTGATTCCAAAGTTCTGACGCGAAACGTAGCGGTGCCGGAGGCAGACCGCAGACGGTTCTGTCTCTCTGACGATGAGATACTGACACTGGCCGGCTACGCACTTCAGATAGAAGACCATTATTCAGGAAAAAATGGCGAGTCCAAACCAATGGATATCGAATGGGCCAAAGACGGGATCAGCGGTGATCTGTTTATAGTGCAGGCGCGACCGGAAACGGTTGAGTCCCAGAAAGCCCTGGATATTCTGGAAACATATTATCTAGATAAGAAAGGCCCAATACTGGTGATTGGCAAGGGTGTGGGTGAGAAGATTGCCAGTGGCAAAGCTCATATCATTCCCGATGCAGCTCATCTTGCTTCATTTAAGCCTGGGGAGATTCTGGTATCAGATAGCACAAACCCGGATTGGGAACCCGTCATGAAAACGGCGGCGGCTATTATCAGTAACCGAGGTGGTAGAACTTGCCATGCAGCTATAGTCAGCCGCGAACTGGGTATCCCGGCCGTGGTCGGTGCCGGCGATGCGACGGAAAAAATTCATACGGGACAGGATGTCACAATAAGCTGTGCCGAGGGTGACCAGGGTATAGTCTATGAGGGCATTCTCCCGTTTCATGTTGAAAGGTTCAGTCTTAAAGGTCTCCGGCGACCCAAAACCGAGATTATGATGAACCTGGGTAATCCGGAACAGGCCTTTTCTCTTTCCAGGATCCCCAATGACGGGATTGGTCTGGCGCGTATGGAGTTTATTATCAACAGTTACATCAAGGTTCACCCTATGGCCCTCGTTCACTCTGAGAAGATAACAAATGAGGCCGAGCGGAGACAATTAGACGACATTACTTTCGGCTATCCAGACAAAAAAGATTACTTCGTGGAAAAGCTGGCCCATGGTGTGGGAACCATCGCGGCGGCTTTCTATCCGAAACCTGTCATCGTCCGTTTGAGTGACTTTAAGACTAATGAATATGCTCATCTCGTGGGAGGTCACTACTTCGAACCGGTGGAAGAAAATCCCATGATAGGTTTTCGCGGCGCCTCTCGTTACTATAATGAACTATACCGGGAAGGCTTTGCTCTGGAATGCCGGGCAATGAAACGGGTCCGAGAAGAGATGGGATTGGACAACCTCATCATTATGGTCCCCTTCTGCCGGCGGTTAGCTGAGGGTGAAAGAGTCCTGGCTGAGATGTCTAAGAATGGCTTGAAACGCGGGGAGAATGGACTTCAGGTCTATATCATGTGTGAAATACCCAATAATATCATTCTGGTTGATGAATTCAGCAAGCTGTTTGATGGCTTTTCCATCGGGTCAAATGATCTTACCCAGCTAGTGTTAGGAGTTGACCGTGATTCAGCACTGGTAGCCCACGATTTCGATGAACGAGACCCTGGAGTGATGAAGATGATTTCCCTGGCTATCCAGGGAGCCAGAAGAAACCACCGTCATATTGGACTCTGCGGTCAGGCGCCCAGCGATTATCCTGAATTTGCCGAATTTCTGGTAAAAGAAGGAATAAATTCAATCTCTCTTAACCCCGATTCAATAATGAAAATTACCCTTCAGTTAGAAAATGTTTCCTAAAGTAATGTCTGAAAAGATACAATACCATAAGCTCTTCTTTAGAGGGCTAAAAACTGGAGCAGCAAAAATACCCTGAGGACGTGTAATCTGGCAGAATATGTAAATCATTATTTTTTAAATACCATCATCGGGAGGTAAATATGGTTACTGAGAAACAAATAAAGGAGCTCGCTTATACCTACTGGGAGCAGGAAGGTCGACCCGAAGGTAAGGATTTGGAGTACTATTTCCGTGCTAAAGAATTGCTGGAACGAGAGGCAGCTTCGTCGGCCGCTAACGAACTCGCATCGCCAGCATTGACGCTTCAAACTCCACCAGTACCAAAATCAGTCGAGCGGCATCCCGGCAAGCGTCGCTCAAAGAAGGCATAGACAATCTGAGAGAATTCCCTATCTCATTTTACCTACAGCAGGTTGTTCCTAATTTACTAATAGCCAATAGACAGACAATGGGCATTGTCTGTCTATTACGGAATGTGTGAGAAGAAAAGTAAGCAATGGACAGGGTCTGAGCAATAATAATGGCAGGAGGAGCAGGGGAGAGGCTGCAACCCTTGACCAGGGGACGGTCTAAGGAGGCGGTCCCATTTGGAGGTAAATTCCGGCTCATTGATTTTCCACTGAGTAACTGCTTGAATTCGGGTCTCCGCCGGAATTATGTTCTCACACAATACCTCTTCCGAGTCTTTAAATCGCCACATCCAGGAGGGCTGGGCCACATCAGGTGCTGGGTCAGGCGATAAGGAAGTCAAGCGAGGGGAACAGTGCGCTGCTGATGAAACCAAGCAATTAGCCAGGGAACAAGCATTAAAACTAGCTTTCTTGGCCGGGGAGAAGAAGATTGCCGAAGAACAAGAAGCGAGAAGGCTCAAGCGGAAAAAGTAATCACTAAAGTAAGCCAAAAAGATTCATCGAGTGAGGCGAGTATTATCTTGGACAATTGCCAACCTATTGTCATTGTTAATACTATGATTCTGTTGAAGTCGAAAACGCTAAGGCAGAGACGATTGTGAAAAACGGGGCTGCTGAGTTTGGGAACTTAATGCCGAAGGTTTTACAATCACCGACCCTTCTCACCAATGAAGACGTATACCTGTTTATCGAAGGCTCCCATTTTCGACTCTACGAAAAACTGGGAGCTCATCTGTTATTTCAAGGCCGACAGGTAGGCACCTACTTTGCAGTCTGGGCGCCGAACGCAAGACAGGTCTCCGTGATTGGGGTTTTCAACGGTTGGAACAATGAGAGTCATCTACTCTATCCGCGCGCCGAGTCAGGACTATGGGAGGGATTTATCCCCGGGGTGGGCAAGGGTGCACTTTACAAGTACCATATCATTTCTCACTATAGCGACTATCGCGTCGATAAAGCTGATCCCTTTGCCTTCTACTGTGAACCACCTCCAGGCAACGCCTCCATTGTCTGGGACATGGACTGCGCCTGGGGAGACGAAGGTTGGATGGGAGAGAGAAAACAAAAGTTCGGCCTGAATGCACCGGTGGCAATCTACGAACTGCACCTTGGCTCTTGGAGACTGGTCCCTGAAAAAGGCAACCGTCCCCTCACCTATCGTGAAATGGCGCCCCGGCTAGCTGAATATGTTCTCAAAATGGGCTTTACTCATATAGAACTGCTGCCTGTTATGGAACATCCTTTTGGAGGTTCCTGGGGATACCAGGTAACCGGATATTTCGCCCCGACCAGTCGATACGGTACACCCCAGGATTTTATGTATCTGGTGGATTTTTTACATCGTTACGGTATTGGCGTCATTTTGGACTGGGTACCATCCCATTTCCCCGCAGATGAGCACGGACTGGCTTATTTTGATGGGACTCATCTGTATGAGCATGCTGATCCCCGCCGTGGCGTCCATCCTGATTGGAACAGCCACATCTTCAATTACGGGCGTAATGAGGTACGTAGTTTTCTGATCAGTAGTGCCTTGTTTTGGCTGCACAAATACCATGCCGATGGATTGCGTGTGGACGCGGTGGCTTCCATGCTCTACCGCGACTACTCACGCAAAGAAGGCGAGTGGATACCGAATAAATACGGAGGCAGGGAAGACCTGGAAGCGATTTCTTTCCTCAAGCGCTTAAACGCGGAGATTTATAGGAGCTATCCGGATGTCCAGACAGTCGCTGAGGAGTCCACGGCTTGGCCAATGGTCTCGCATCCAACATACGCCGGCGGTCTCGGCTTCGGCTATAAGTGGGACATGGGTTGGATGCACGATACATTGGAGTATATGTCTCTGGATCCGGTTTTCCGTAAGCATCATCACGGCAAATTGACGTTTCGGATGGTATATGCTTTTCATGAAAACTTCATTCTGCCCCTATCCCATGATGAAGTCGTACACGGTAAGGGATCAATGCTCGGAGCAATGCATGGCAACGATTGGCAGAAGTTTGCCAGTTTCCGGCTGCTCTTGGCATATATGTATACCCAGCCTGGGAAGAAGTTGCTTTTCATGGGAGCGGAGTTCGGTCAGTGGGGAGAATGGAACCATGAAACGAGTCTTGACTGGAACCTGCTTCAGTATGAGAGACATACCGGAATTCAGAGATGGGTTGAGGCATTGAATCGGTTTTATCGGAGTGAGCCAGGATTGCACGAGCTCGACTGCGATCCGGCAGGATTCGAACCAATAGATTACAGCAACGCTGACGAAAGCCTTATCAGCTTCATACGAAAGGGAAGGGCACCTAGCAGCATGGTGCTTGTGGTCTGTAACTTTACTCCGGTGTTTCGCTTGAATCGCCGGATCGCCGTACCCCGTGGAGGTGTCTGGAAGCAGGTGTTAAATAGTGATGATGAACGGTTTGGAGGTAGTCAGAGCACGCCGGACCGGATTGAGGCGCAAGCTGTTCCAGTCGATAATCGGCATTACTCGCTAAGTCTTAGTATTCCGCCGCTAGCCGCAATATTTTTGAAGAATTGTGACCCTACTTGTGGCTGACATGAACTCAAGAGTTACCTGGTATTATGCAACTTCTAGTACGTTATGGACTACTGAAAATGCTCATAACAAACGCAGATCCACACTCGGGCGAGCCGACTTTGGCATACCGATGAACACTTAAGAAGCGCTTAAAGGAGTGCTTAAGGAGCAAACCGTGGCTATCTTTTTCATGCCAGCCTCCAAACCATGTATTCGGTACCTTTTTCCTTTAACGATATACTCCACTTATTTTGCGTGGCACAGATTGTCACAACTTTCCTCGGGAAAATAGTTTTGGGAATAAAGCTTTTCTGGTCTCTTCAATAGCGAATAGACCCAGGCCAATCAGGATGATAATTCCCCAATCCGTCAAACCAATAGGCACAGTGCCGAAAGCGATTTGTAAGAATGGCACGTACACAACGGCTAGTTGTAAAAGTGCTGCTGCCAAAATGGAAATCAACAACCATCGGTTTTTAAAAAACCCTAGCTTAAATACGGTATGCTCGTCAGACCGGGAATTCATGGTAAGAAACCATTCAAAGACGACCATGGTACAGAAGGTTATTGTGCGGGCCCTGTCCAGATTCATGGTGGGCGTCACCCAGGCGAAAACCAGGAATACCCCAACTCCCATAATTAATGCCAGGAACAGGTTACGCAAAATGAATCCGGGAAAAACAAGACCAATTTTCGGATTTCGAGGTGGCTGTTTTAATTCATCACCAGATTTTCGCTCCAGTCCCAGGGGAGCCGTTACCAGCGTACCTGTTACGAGATTAATCCATATAATCTGGACCGCCAACAAAGGGGCTTTCCCAATAAACGATATAGCCAGAACCAGTGCGAGTATTTCCCCGATGCTGGTGCTTATCGAGAATAGAAGCACGTTACGCAATCGGTTGAAGATTGCCCGGCCTTCCTCGACTGCCGCCACGACCGAAGCAAAATTGTCGTCCGCCAGGACCATGTCACTGGCTTCCTTGGCCACATCTGTACCGGTGATTCCCATGGCAATACCTATATCTGCCGATTTTAAAGCCGGAGCATCATTAACCCCATCACCGGTCATGGCAACGACGTGGCCATGGCTTTTTAATGCATCTACTATCCTCAGCTTCTGCAGGGGCTCAATCCGAGCAAAGATTGTGATCTCTTCAATCTGTTTTGACAAATCAGCGTCGCTCATGGCCTGCAATTCGGATCCGGTGATAGCCCTGCCGGGAGGCAAATCCAGTTCACGACCCACAGACTCAGCCGTAACTCTGTGGTCGCCGGTTATCATAACTACCCTGATTCCAGCCTGCGCACATAATCTGACCGCTTCTTTTACTTCCTCCCGGGGTGGGTCAACCATGCCTGCCATGCCTACAAATACCAGATTCTTTCGAATATTCGCCTCATTAAGTTCAGCGGATTCATCGGCCAGGTCGGCATAAGCGACAGCGATAACCCTCATGGCTTCCTGGGCCATCGCTGTGCTGGCCTGAATTATTTTTTGCTTTTCGGGTTCATTTATCGGAACAACTGCTCCCGGCTTAAGCACAGCCTTGCTCATTGAAACGAGCCTCTCCGGAGCCCCTTTTAGATAAACCACTTTTCGTCCGTCGACAGCGTGAAAAGTGGCCATGTATTGTTTTTCGCTTTGGAAGGGGATTTCGTCGAGGCGAGGGAATCTTTCCTCGAGTTTTTCTTTATCTATACCCGCTTTGGCAGCGGCAACGACTAAGGCCCCTTCCGTTGGGTCTCCCCTGATTTCACAGCACTCTTCCTCCCTGGTTAATAGAGCATCGTTGCAGAGAGCGCTTATTCTTAGTAACAAAGAGAGGTCGGTTCGGCTTTCAACATTTAATAACTGGCCGTCCTGCCGGAATTCACCCTTCGGTAAATAACCTTCCCCAGTTACTTCAATCAACTTCTCGTCTACATAGATACGCCTGACCGTCATCTCATTCAAGGTTAATGTCCCGGTCTTGTCCGAGCAGATAACTGTGGCCGACCCGAGTGTTTCCACAGCCACCAGGCGGCGAATTATGGCATTACGGCGTGCCATGACTCTCATGCCGACCGCCAGGACAAGAGCCACCATAGCCGGCAGACCCTCCGGAATAGCCGAAACGGCTGCAGCGACCGCGAGCAGGAATATTTCCCCCCAGGGTATACTTCTTAGTAATCCTGCTACCAGGAGTAAACTGGCTGCTGCCAAAAATACTATTATAAGATACCGGCTTAGTTTGCTTATGCTTTTCTGGAGAGGGGTTTTTTCTTCCTTCGTCTCCCCAATGGCTGTAGCAATCTTACCGATTTCCGTTGACATCCCGGTGTTAATTACCACTGCGGTAGCTCGGCCATAGCTGACAGCAGTACCCATGAAAACCAGGTTCTTCCTATCGGAACTAGAAGTGGACTCATCAAGAGCCCTTGTATGTTTCTCGACAGGCATCGATTCTCCGGTTAAGGCGGATTCGCTGACCTTCAAATTGGAAAGCTCAATAAGTCGGGCATCGGCTGGCACTTTATCACCCGATTCAAGAAGTATTATGTCTCCTGGCACTATCTCTCTGGTCGGAACATCCATGACTTTAGCACCGCGCCTCACGGTGGCTTTAGGGGCAGCCATACGGATCAAAGCTTCCATTGCTTTCTGGGCACGCGTTTCCTGAACAAACCCGATTATTGCACCAACCAGAATAGCCACTGCAATTACACCTGCATCTAAAAGATGCCCCAGCACAATGGAAAGAATTACCGCTAACAAAAGTACATAAATTAATGGGCTGAGGAATTGCTTGAGAAAAACCAGGATTGGCGATGTTCTCTTTTTTGTCTGTAACTCGTTAGGGCCGTAGTTAACCAGTCGTTCCTTGACTTCCCCGGCAGTCAACCCGGAGCGTCTGGAATCGAGCATTTGTAAAACTGTTTCGGCACTGGTGCTATGCCAACTACCCATCATACTTTACAGTATACGTTATACTCCCTGCTCCAACGGTTAGAACACCAACGGTTGGAGGCTCAGTAGCAGATGTAGACAAGCCTGAGAGCGAATAATCCTCTCTTCAACAACCCCAAATTTGCAGAGTTCCCCCAAGATAAGCGGTTTCAGTTTGTTTACTCAGTGAGGTCTCGAGATTATAGCTGGTATGTACTTTAGAAAAAGAGTTAGGAGATGAGAGAGTGAAATCTATATATAGGGTCATTTCTTCTGAGGTAACTTAATATCTAATAGTGACCCAATAAATACCGCGTTGTTGTCTATAAACAATTCTAGCGTCGAGTTACTACTATGGCTGGGACGGTATCCCAACTTCAAGGGCCTTGGATAGGATTTCAGAAAGACTTAAATCCCCAATGATCCTACTCTCGCTATCAAGCACTGGGATAATATCCTTCTCGTATCTAATCATTAAATCTAAAGCTGTCTGAAAGGTATCATTCTCTCTGACATAAAATGAGCTAGTGTTATGAGACTCTATATCCTTAGCCTTACTGGCATTGAGTAGATGAAGTATGTCGCTGATTTGCGTCTCAGTATTTCCCTTGCTACCGTAAAGCTGAGCCTGCGTCTATCTTAACAAATCGAAGCGGGATATCATGCCAGAATATTTTTTATTTGAATCTAACATGAAGATTCCCTGGATATGGGGTTCATGACCCAGAAATGTAACCACATAGTCCAGAGCAGTATCTTCGGTAATTGTGGTAGAAGCCTTACCCTGTAACCGATAGACTTCACTTATCCGAATATCTTTCATTTTATGACTCTCCTTTGAAAGATCATTACGCACCCAGCAAACTTCCTCAGGGTTAACTACTCTTTATAATTATTAGGACTTACGCACTACTAAATTTCAAATAGTTAAAAGTTAAATAACGATTGATCTGAGCCTTCTGTTCATACCAGGAAATCCGTTCTTTGACCCTTCTTATCTCCAGTTTAATAAATGCCGTAAAGGCAGCAAAGATATGGGTTTCCTGAGACCCTGCCAGGATCGAATAACACTTTTCTATGCCGGTAGTTTGCTTAATCCCCCGATAAAATTCTTCGATTTTCCAACGATTCTCAAAATGCCCCGTGAATACCTCATAATCCTCTAGTCTCAGGTCATCGGTAGCCAGATATGTAATGTCTCCTTTCTTGTCGACTATCTTACATACCAAAACCCAACCATATTCCTTCAACCAGACTTTTCTGACCTGTTTGTCAGCCATGAGCACACGATATTCACAGTTTTAGAAGCCAAGGACATCTTAGCTCTGGAAAAGGTTCTAACACTGATGACTGTTTGGGGACTTGGACGGTTAATCCCAATTACAACTATGGAACAATGGATACCCAAATCAGAGGAATGATCTATTTAACATACAGACGCATCAATTGCATGCGCATAGTTACGGGGAGTAGTGCAGGTTCAAGCTAAAACCAGGAGACCAACAAGTTTAATATGTAGAGCTTTTATAGTTGAGTTTGTTTTCCACTAGATTAATGATATCGATGTAGAGCTGACATATGTTAGAATTACAAAGGCGTTTCCACCCTGACGGTAGTCCCCTTGCTGGGTTGAGATTCTATCCTCAGGTTGCCACCAATAAGCCTGGATCGCTCTTGCATGCTCATTAGCCCCAGGCTGCCCTTACTTGAAGCTCGAACTTGGGCTTCCTGGATATCAAAACCGGTGCCGTTATCCCCAATTTCCATTCTTACCTGTTTTTCTTGAAAGACAATTTTAACGGAGGCCTTACTGGCTTGAGCATGTTTGCGGGCATTGTTTAAAGCCTCCTGGGCAATACGAAAAAAGGCTAACTTTATATCGTCGGATAACTCAGGCTCTTCTCCCTCCACCGTTAGCTCCACCTTGATCTGCTTCTGTTTATTAACATCCTCTGCTATCTGCTCTATAGCAGCCAGTAAACCCAGTCTGTCTAGGACTGCCGGCCTTAATTCATGGCTATACCGACGCACATCATCTATAGCCCGGCTAGCATCTTTATCCAGATAACTAAAGCACTGACAGCAGGAAAAGAGGCTGATATGTCAGTTTCATTGCTTTCCCTTAATGTTCTTTCTTAGCCCATTCCAATACGTTTCGTAATTGGCCACTGTCTCTAATATGTGCTCTCTATCCGGGAAAGTATTATTATCTATAACTTCCACTTGAAGATCACTCCACCTATCCTCCATTCGATTTAGCTTGGCAGCCCCAATTGGCAACCAGATCCTGGATACCCTTTTTAGCATCTTATCTTGAGCCCATTCTTCTTCCACATATTTAGATTTATGCACTCTCCAATTATCCAAAATGAGATATATCCGCTTCGCCCGGCGGTATTTTTCCCTTATCAGGCGGGCAAACTCGATAAAGCCTTGACCAGTACATCTTTCTTTCCCCAGCATCATGACTTCTTCCTGAGGAGGATTATAGGCTCCAAAGAGCCAGACCTTTTCCCCTTTGCGCTGGATGGAGGGTATCCGGGCTCTTTCGGAACACCATTTTCGCCCCCCATAAGTTTTGGCTATCAGGGGCCCTTTCTCATCCACCATTAACACAACGCTATCTTTAGGTGGCTTACTTAAAAGCTGATCAATAACCCCTTTTTTACCTCATATTCCGGGTCATGAGGCTCAGCTACCAATCTGCTCTTCTGAAAGCGTAACCCCTGTTCTCTAAGGATGACTCTGACTCCTTCATAGCTAATCGAGGAAACCAGTTTCTCTTTCTGTACCAGATACCAGACCAGAATCCGCAGGCTCCAGTTGCCAAAAGCTAAGCCCAGTTCCTGGGGTGGAGTGCGAGCCAGTTCTACTATCCTGGCTCTTGCCTCGGGAGAGAAATCCGGTTGACTTCCTCCATAAGGTTTCACTTTAATACCTTCCAATCCCTCCTGATTGATAAAAAATGTAGAAAAATACTATTGACTTCCTTAAGCTTATACCTATAAACTATACTAAAATACTTAATACTTATTGTACGATCTACTTATTAGGCGAAGTCCAAATACGCAGTTACGCTGTCGGTGTTTTCCGCTATCGAGCATAACTTGACCGCCACAGGTTATCATTACAACTACATGTTAAAGGGAGAGAAACAATGTCGATAGGTATAAGAATATCCGTACTGCTTTTAGTTTTCGTTTTAGGGGTTTCTCTGTTACCGGCATTAAGTCCCGGATTACCTGTCCAGGCTGCTGAGTCCTGGGTTAAAGACACTCAAAACCCGGTGGTGGCCGGGGATCCAGGTTTAGTCACCGGAGAGCCTGCCGTAATCTATGACAGCACTGCGCGCCTCTACCGTATGTGGTACACTCGCGTTTCCGATGGCTCGGCAGACTTTAATTCCGCAGTCAATACCTTGTTGGCTGCTGCTGGCCCGGACCTGGTGGCTAACTTGAAAGCCTACGATTTTCCCTCTATTGCCGCGGAAGATTATGCGGCCGTAAAAGATGTTATCTCTCGGCTTGCCGTTACTAACACTGGAGACCCGGGTTACATTGATATCGAAGCCGTCATCATGGGCTTCAGCCCTGTCATCGTTGCCGCCACCTCCCCGGACGGCGTCGAATGGACGGCTGAGCCCGGTTCTTTCTCCGGCACTCCCGGAGAATGGGACGCATTCGGCGTCACCTCCCCCTCCGTTATCCGAAACAGCGCCTCTGATTATGAAATGTGGTACACCGGCTGGAACTTCAATCCAGAGGATTTCCGCCAGTTGTTCATCCATCTGGATGAACTGGAAGCGGAGGAAATCGGGACGCTGCTCACCGATTTTCTGGTAGACCGTGACCTGGCCGACCTTTTCACCCATATCGAAGAAGCCGGCGGTGATGACTACCTGGAAACCATACTGGAGGATATTTCGGATATACTTACCAGTTCTGGCGGTTCTATCGGCCGGGCCGTTTCCACGGATGGTGGGGCTACCTGGACTAAAACCGGCGCGGTCCTGCTTCGCGGAGAAGAGGATGCCTGGGATAACTACGGCGTCTATTCGCCTTCCGTCATCAAGACTCCTTCCGGCTATCGGATGTGGTATACCGGCTTCACCGTGGATTTTTCGCCGCTTATCGACCTCAAGCAGTCCGGCAGTGCCGCTTATTCCGATTTGAAAAACGCCCTGGCGGAGATGCCGCAGCTTCAAATTGGCCGAACTGTTTCTGCTGACGGTATTGACTGGGTCAAAGACCCCGCACCGGTGATGGACTCCGCCTTTGGCGTCACTCCGGAGGCAGGAACCTTCAATGGTGTCGTTTTTCCCTCGGTCCTGTTAGACAGTGCCGGAAAGTATCATATGTGGTATACCGAAGTATCCGGAAGTCCGGATTCATTACTGGATTTCCTGGAAGGCACGCTTTCCTTCAACTCAGCCGTATTTACCGGCATGGAGACCTCCATCCGCTATGCCACTTCAAGAAACGGGACCTCCTGGTCATCCCAGAGCGCTGTCCTGCTCCAGGGTGGAGAAGCGGACTGGGACAACCGGGCAGTTGCCGCCCCCTGTGTTATCCAGCGGAGCAATCAATTCAAGATGTGGTACACCGGTTATTCTTTAACTTCTCCTAACTCTCTGATAGAAGGTCTTCTGGATGGTGATGGTATCAAAGAAGCCCTATCCGCCAGCAATACCCGGACTGATATCGGCCTGGCCACTATCTCTGCCCCACGCCCACCCAGCGGCGGTGGCGGCGGTAGCAGTGGTGGCGGAACCCCGCCTTATTATACCCTTTCGCTCACCGGTCTGGAGACGTCTGTCAGCGCTCGTTTAGACAGCCAGGGAATCATGCAGTATGATATCCTCCTGCGAAATCAGGACGGCAGCCTCTCTATTACCATTCCGAACGGGACAAAGCTGATGAGTTCGCAGGGCACTCGTTTAACTTCTTTGACACTAGGCGCACCGGCGTTGCCCCCCACCCCACCCCCGGATAATGCCCTTATCCAGACTATTGATCTGGGCCCGAATGGAGCCAGTTTTAATCCCTATCTGATTCTCTCCCTGAAATATGACCCGGCCAGGTTGCCCGCCGGCGTGACGGAAGAATCGCTGCGTATCGCATACTGGGACGGCACAACCTGGCAGTACCTTCGCAGCGTGGTGGACAAGTCCAGCCACACCGCTTCGGTCCATGTAACCCATTTCACCACATTTGTCTTGTTGGGCCAGATAGAAAAGGCGGTCGTTCCACCCCCGGTGTCCCCCACCTCGGAGCCTCCAGCTCCACCCACAACCTCTCCTTCACTGGTAGAGCCCGAAGAAACTGGGGAACCTGAACCAACCCCTCCCTTTTCCACATTCTCATGGTGGTTTTTTGTAATCATTTTCGTAGTCGTTTTCTCGATTGCCTTCCTCGTCTTGATGTCAGTCAGAGGCAGGCGGCGTTCTTAAATTTGCTCTGAATTTGAAGTTTGAGTTTGAGTTTTGCCTTTTGCTTAATGCATTTTGAATTAATAATTATTGACCTTCACTGGAGTAAATATGCATCACAGATCCTGGCGATTTTCAGGAATACTGCTGCTTACAATGTGCTTTTTTTTGTCACTTGGCCAGCCGGTACAGGCCCTGTCAATCAATGAATTCTTTTCAATCGATTATTCAGCCCGGTTCAGCACGCAAAATGTCACCGGTGATTCGCCTTTCCGCGTCACCGTTACCGGCTCTGCGGTCTGCACCAGTGACCTCACTGCCCCTTATGACCTGGTCAGTGAAGCCCGGATTACCGGTCGTATTATCGCTGTTAACCGTTCCAACGGTGACTCCATCATTCTGAACCCGAGCTATACTCTGAACATCTCGCCCTTTCCCCTAAAAGCCGGTGAAAGCACCGAGTCTTCCGAGACGCTCGAATTACAGTTTGCCCCGGGCGCTCCTTCCGGCGAATATGATATTGAAGGCCATCTGGTTGAGGGAAAAGTCAAAGCCGTATTCTGGCTCGATGTTACGGAATATCTTCCCTCCCTCAACCCCCTTGGCACGGTCTCTTATACGCAGCCTTCCGGTTCTGGAGGGGCTTCCGGAGGCAAGGAGGTACCTGACCCCCTCCCCACCTCCTCGCCTGCCGTATCTGTCCCTGACAGTCCTGCGGCATCCAGCCCTGCTGCGGAGACTGATGGTCCTTTAAAAATTCCGGAGCCTACCGGCAGCGTTCCGGTATCATCTCCGGTTGTCCAGGCACCCGCTCCGCCGGCCGTCCCAGCGGCAGAAACCGGGGTCCTGGATTCCGGTTTATCTCCCGCCCCGGCGCCCGAGGAACCGGTATCATCTCCCTGGCTGGTGCTGGGACTGGTAATCATCGCTGCCGTAGCTCTGGGCGGCGGTTTGAGCTGGTTCGTTTTCCGCGGGCGGAATAACCGGACAACATGGTTATAATGATAGATTTTTTGCGTGGATGATACATTTGATTATTTTGAAATATCGTAAAAGTTTCAATATTACATTAATTTTGTAAATCACTTTATCAATGTCCTGTTACGAAGGAGAAGTTTGCATGTAATGAATAAAGCGATTTTTGTGGATCGTGATGGAACGGTAGTCAGAGATGTGCACTATTGTCGCCATCCTGAAGATTTGGAATTCCTCCCCTCGGTAGTGGATGGGCTAAGACTCTTGAACCGCCTGGACTTTAAAATAATCGTTATCACCAATCAATCCGGCGTTGCCCGCGGGTACTTTACGGAAGAGACTCTTGGCAGGATTCATGACAAAATGAGTTCTGAGATTATCTCTGCTGGCGGCCGGATCGATGCCATTTATTATTGCCCTCATCACCCGGATGATAAATGCACATGCCGCAAACCGGAAATCGGCCTCCTGGAGCAGGCTGCACGAGAATGGGATATTGATATGAGTCAATCCTATTTTATCGGAGACAAATTTCTGGATATGGGCGCTGCCAATAAGGCCGGCTGTAAAGCGGTTCTGGTACCCCAGGAAGAACCGGAAATCGAAGAACTAGAGGGAAAGAATGGCTTTAAGGGCATAATTGATTTTGTATGCCCGGATTTTATTACTGCCGTTAAATGGATTGAAAAGGATGCAGTTGGGGGAATAAAAGTATCTGTGCTAATTCCTACCCTGAATGAGGCCGAAAACTTAAAGCACGTATTACCTA
>JAQULX010000008.1 GCA_028718465.1 Dehalococcoidales bacterium
AATCTGGTCCGTATCAGATCCTGCCACCGGAGGTGCTTGGACTCGGGGAGCAGTCGGACCTTATCTAATGGTGGTAACTTCACCAAATGCAGGAGAAAGCGCAAGATTAAGAAGTAAGGAACGATGGGTATGTGCTCCAGTTGTTTATGATAATAATCAGATAATCAGAAGGTTAACCTTAGAATTTGAATCTTATCTCCAGCTGGTAGGGAATATAGATGAGGTTACATTCTTCCTGGGATTATCTAGTAATGTGGCTGGTGTTAGGACATCACACAATATTGTTGGCTATGGTATAACCGCAGGAGGAGATCTGGAAACTGTAACCGATGATGCTGGAGTGGAGACAACTAATACGGGTTTCGGCGAGGACTTGACCGCTCTTAATAAGTTTAAGATTGATATTTATAGGGATACAGTAGATTTCTATTTAAATGAGACGGTAATAGCAAGCCATACCACAAATTTGCCAAATGCTCCGATGTACCTGGACTTTTATTATCCCACTAATATGGGAGAACCATCTATATTATCACTTGGAACTATTCGTGTTTGGACGGAGGACATAGCTAGATGAACCTTTCAGACGATATTATTAATAATAATATACCGGATAATGCCTGTATCCGGACAGATCCCCGGTGGGACAATGCTGTTAGGCACTTGGGGTATGAGCCGGTTGATATGACTTCTGAAAATGTAGAAAATCTACGGAAAGATACGGAAATTGTATCCGAATCTCAAGAGAGACTTTCCAAAGTCGAGGTTATACCGGATGAGCAGCTGTCTCCGGTCCAGCGGGCTTCTCTAGAACTGATCAGGGAAATTAATAACCGCAATGCCCGGGTAAGGGGGGTGTATGCTGCATTAATTCCTCCAGCCAGCGATAAGGTCCGTACTGCCGGTATGTATGGACGGCATAATCAAAACGTCTATATACACTTAGACCAGCTAAATCGCGGTCAGATAGCGGTTGATACTGGTATCCATGAAATGTCGCATCATACCAGCGGAGACGAGGACGGCAGTGAAGGTCATATTAAGGCGATCCCGTCTCTAGCAGAAAAAGTTGTCGAGCAAGTCAACCGGGGGGAATATGACCAGTATTTAAAAAATCCGATTTTCACCTGGTAGGGGGTGTTATATGGCAGAGAAAAAAAGTGACTGGGTTACACCTGTAGCGGTTGTAGGTGGTGGGGTTGCATTAACTTATGGGGCGTGGAAAGTATATCATAATTGGAAAGCCAAACCTAACGAAGTAAGTAATATTAAGATTACTAAATATACTTGCGTAGAGACAGGAGAATCCAAATCATCCGGAGTGCTGAATATCCTTGAGGGACAAAATGTAGAAGTAGAATATTCCTTTGAGTATCAGGGAGTAGCAGCTAATCCTCTCGCCCATGCGGCTATCTGGCAGAAGTCATGGATAGATCCACACGACGAGATTGTAGCAAGGGAGGAATATCTGGAGATCCCTGAGACCAGTAGCCGGCAAACCTATACGAGTTCAATCATTATTCCTTCCCAAGGTATAGATCCTAATAATACCTATGGATTATTGGTTAGACTAGGGAATGTTGCCGGCGGAGAAACAATTTATCTTAGTGGGATACTCCATATAGAACCAGCTGCTAGCGAGATTATATCAGGAGTCGAGGTTATTAATATAAGCTCGACAGTGCAATCAGGACAAAACTGTACTATGACGGTGAGGTTTAATTATCAGGGAGTAGCTAAATCTTTAAAAATCCACGCCGCAATCGGTAGGTTAAAAGATACCGGTGGCATAGAATGGTTTGATGAGTATAAAATCAAAGATGTATATGTGGATGTACCTACTACTCAAACTCCCGTGGAGATTCTAGTTCCTAATATCGCAATATCTACCGAAGGATTCAGCGATACTAATTCTCCATACGATATTTATGCCAAGGTAGGGAGTATTGCCAGCGATTACTATATTGGAGCTCTGGAAATATATGGCGGATCAACGGCAAAATTAGTATTAAATTTTACTCCTATTGAAGCAGCCTTTACTCTAGATGGTGATGTATACCAAAGTGGTTCAGAGATCGTATTAGATCCAGGAACATACTCGTGGACATGTGCACGCGACGGGTTTGAGATGCAGTCGGGGGAGATCAGTCTTACTGCCGGACAAACTAAAACACTGACAGTTGATCTGGTTGAAGAAACTGCCAGTTTAAAGATTAGGAATTCACCTGTAGAATATGGAGTGGTCCAGGTAGGGCTAGAAGGTTTTAGAGACGAATATCCAGTTAATTTATATATTCAGGAACATCCTACATCTAGCATGATTGTGAATACAGGACAAGGAGCATATGTACCGTACGGTATAGCCAACGTAGATTTTTATCCTAATATACCAGCAGGTACTTACCATTTAGTAGCCGATGATAATAACGGCAGGTCTGCGTCTATCGTACTAACAATAGCGGCTGGTGATATTATAATTAGTAATTTTTGGGTAACTCCTTATAATGGTTCTTCCCAAGGTTATGTTGAATGGTATATTGCATGGTTAGATGATCAGTCTAACATGAAGTTATCAGATGACACATCAATTTATCATTATATTAAGATGGAGAACGTCCGTTATAGGGGTAGTTTAGCCATAGGAGCAAGGAAAGAAGAGGGTGGATGGTATGGCCCTTGGTGGTTTGAAGATATTGAGCTAACTGAGGGAGCTAGCTATGAGTATCATTTCGATACTGGACAACTAATTAAAAGATAAGTATTGACATTCTTTACATAACGATATAAGCTATAGTTAATTTAATAAAGGGGTGAGCACTTTAATTCGCAAAGAGTTAAAGCTCACCCCTTTTTCTTTGCCTATAAGGTGCTCAACCCGAAACTTTAAAATAGAATACTAAAAATTTAATAAAGCGGGGGCAATCTCCAGACAGGAGGTTGGGCCCCCGCTTAACTTTTGTCAGGAGAATGCCCCACCTCCGCAGTGAAGGGTCGATCGGAGGACAGCACAATAAGGAGGTGCGAAATATGATTACAAAAGAACATGCTGGTCCACTGGTTTATGGCGGTCTGGTAACCCTTTCAAAATGGTACGACGAAAAGCGTATTTCTGAATCTAAGATCACCGATAAAGATACCTTCAAAATGTATTCCACCTATGTTTATTTAGGCATAGGTATTGCATCCTTGGTTGCCACTGTATGGTGGAGAAGGTATCAAGCCTGGACCGACAAGCTGGCATCAGGTTTTCTGTATGGTCTTTCTGGATTCATCTACGACGCTGTGAAGGCAACCCAGTCAACTACCACAAGCAGCGCTGGGGCAATAGCGCAAGCTAATCGAATCCTGGCACAGAAAAGAGCGACAGCCCAGCAGCTGGGGGCCGGCAGAACAACCCAGCGGTCCTATGAACACGAATTTAACCAAGCAGTGGTTTTCTAAAGGTTAACAGAACAAATAAATTTGCCCATGAGGAGGTATACACGAATGGGTAGCAGACAATATATTATCCCGATTGACACCGTTACAATCACCGATATGAAAAATTATCGGTTGAAAGCTCTGGCCGCTGGAATCATGCGGGCTTATGATCTCAAGGTTTGTGTTCCTGAATCTGGATTCCCCTCCAATTCATTGGCTGCTGTCATATCAGCTCTTGAGTCAGGCAAATGGCCGGAAGGTGTAGATGTTCGCGAGTGGCAGAACATCGCCGATGCCGGTACTGCACTGGATAGATGGCTCACTGCTGCGTTAGCAGCTGCAGGCACCGCCTATTCCCTATTTCAGGCTATAGCAGCTCCCGCAATTGGTCTTCGAGCTACTAAGATTGCGGTATTCTATGGCGTGTCAGTAGAGAATGCAGCAATGCCGATTAGCCGCCTCACATTCCGACGCACTGGTGCCACTGGCAACATCATGTATGAGTATGATACCGAACCCCTAATAGATCTACAAAATCAGGTAGGTTACTTCTCCGAGCCAGTGGTAATTGACAGCAATACACCATTCGCCGCACAGGCGCTATGCCGTATCGCAACCGGAGTTGCCGAAGCGGTAAAGCTGCTCAACTTCGTATTTGAGCCAGCTGGTCAGTCCAGACAATAAAATTTAAAGGCCGAGAATCGAGGGGAGAGAGCCCGATAATACTCTCCCCTTTCCAACCCCTTAACAAGGGCTATCAAGAATTTAAGAAGGAGGAATTTCAACTATGTCAACACAAGCCCGTTCCCTATTCCGGATGTTAAAATCCAATAATCTCGCCCGGTATACCATGTATCCCATCACCGGAGGTCCGCCCTCCACTGGAATGACCGCTGGTGTAGCACTTCCCCACGATAACAACCTGGTTGCTGGCGCATGGGGCGCCTGGACCCAGATCCTACTCGCTGCCGCAGCTCCCGCCGTAGAGTTCTGGTATTGCGGATATGTAGTTATTGCAACCGCAGCTGCTACCACTGATCAGCATTCCGTTCAGATCGGTACAGGTCTGGCAGCCACGCCGCCAACTCCAATTCATGATGATGTAGACCCCGCTGGAGTAGATAGCGCTGCAGCCACTAAACCAAACTTGGGACCCCATCTGGTTCCTTATCCCATTTACCAGCCAGCAAGCACTCCTATTTCCGGTCGATCGGCCGTTAATACCAAAGCGGCTGCCGCGAATATCACAACCGCTGTTCTCCTGGCCACCGCATTATAAGGTAAGGAGGATAGAGAGTTGACATTCCAGCAACCAGGGGCTCTACAGAGGCTCATGAGTTTAACGCTCCTATACCGGGAATATAGCCTGGCACAGCAAGGACTGGAACAACAGATAGGTCTGCCTATCTGTGTACAGTGTGGTAACTGCTGCAGGGGAAATACCCCGATTGCCTATGGACTAGAAGCTGCTCATGCTGTTTCTTATCTGATAGGCCAAGGAAAGTTGTACGAATTCCAGCGCCGCATTGAAGGCTGGCTGCTGGAAAAGCATAAGGAATGTCCGACTTACGAGCAGGCCAAAGTAGACCGTATGACCTTTGGCCTGCCTGATAAAATCAAGTCGGAAGTACTCAGGCTATCTCATACCCCTTGTCCATTTTTCGAAAATAACACTTGCCTTATCCATGAAGTTCGTCCTCTAGTTTGCAGGGCATATGGTGTCACACGGACCAGCGAGGGATGTAATAGACCTCGCGGACGTGGAGAAACACTTTCCCGCCAGATGATTACCAGTCCACAAATTAACCAGGATCTGAAAGATGACCTAGATTTTGTTCTAGAAGGCGTACCTCGGCCAACCTGGAAGCACGCGGGATTTTTCCCTACCTTGATTTTCGCTCATGCCTGGCCGGAGAGCTTCGCTAAACTGACAGGGTCTGGATTGATTGCCACCGCCAAGCTGACTATGACCTATCCATCGATGGCAGTCATATTCGAGGATGAGGTGAAACGGATATCCCTAACAGAAAGAGATCTATTCCACAACGAACAAAAATCAGTAGCTGGGAGGATATAGATGGCAAATCTTGGAGGAGTCGATTATGGAGAAAAACAAGAGTGCCGAGTATGTCAATATGACAGGTTTATTGTGGAGAGAGGACAGGGAACAGTTAATGATAAACCGGTAAGTGTCTTAACTATCCGGTGCTCTCGTTGTGGAACTCCCTTGGACCAGCTGGAAGTAGACTGGTCGAATAGTGTTAAACAAGAGGACAAGGTAAATATCCATGATGGCATTGTAAGAGAGCCGGCAGAAATTCCGGCTTAACAATCGAATAATAATATTTCCACGCTCGAAGTGAGTGTGATGAAGGAGTAAGGAAATGTCTGATATCAGTACAGCCGCTTTTAAAGCGTCTCTACAAATGGAACCTATTGCCAGGAAAAATTCCTGGGTCCATATCTACGCTTATAAAAAAGATTATTATCGCAAAGTTGTCGACTACGAATCTATTCCTCCTTTCCAGTGTATTGACCTATGCAATCCCACCGGTGCAGGAACTGTTGCTCTTGCTGCGCAAACCCAGGGAGCAAAGAATAATGTTACCAACCTCGATCTGAAGGACGAAGAATTTGGTCAATTCCGATGGTATCCCATAGATCCGGCCCAGGTGCGCTTATATTTACCGGCGGGTGTAGCCAAGTGGCAGCTTAAGAACATGTCAGTTGGTATAACCCCGGATATTGTATTCCGTGATCCCACTTTGGTTAGTACCGAAATCAATGTTTGGGAAGATGAGCGGCCCGCTATGGAGGCAATGAATTACGCGGATTATGCGTTAAATGCCGTCCGGATAATAGCCTTCGGTTACCGATTCGATACTATCAGCATAGCAGAAGAGGTGGGCGAAGCTAATGAAGCTGCAACTTTAGAAAAGCTTCAAAAAGGTGATATATTCTCTATTCCAGTACCGTGCGCAGGATGGGCCTAAAACTAAATTGAAATACAACTAAGGAGAAAAGATATGTTAACCGAATTAAAAAGAGGTATAGAGCGCCAGGGAGCAGTGGTTAATCTGGCCGCTGCTCTGGTAGCTAATGCGGTAGCCGTTTATCAAGTGAGCAACTTCAATCAGCAGATAGGTACCAAGTCATTCAAGGCTTTGAAACTTAAGGTACGTAATAATGCTGCCGGCGACTGTTGGGTAAGTATCGGTACTGGGGTTGGTGCTGCCTTTGCGGCTACATGCTCAGCTAAGAGAAGCCTGAATAACCTGGACGAAGAGTTTGACCTGGGTGGTGTAGAGCATTTTGCCGATATGACTGTATGGGTAGATGCTATTGTCGCTGGTGGTTCCCTAGATTTTCAGGCATGCGTGGAGGAATGCGGGTGAAAGAAAATCCATGCGAATTACTCAATTTAGTAAGCATTCGAGAGATCGGATAAGGGAGGTGTCCCATGGCCGAGAATAATAAACCAAAGGATAGCAAAGCTATCGAGTTGGTCGGAGCCACGGCAGCGATAACAGGCGCCATTGTACTTTTAACAAGAAAAGCCGAGGCAGCTGGTTTGACTTTACCACCAGAAGTTATTCAGTTGATGGCAGCCATAGCGCAATCTTCCTATAATACGGAGCTATCTACTGCGGAGATCCGGGACTTAATAAAGACTTTAGAGTTGACAGGTGGAATTAACGGGCCTCCCGAGTATCCTAATAACCGTACTATGACCGCATTTGTGGTAGTAGGAAATGTAGCAGGAAGGCCATACCAAGTACCAGGGTGTGATATTCCAGAGGGGAGGCAATTGGTTATTAAAGGGTATCCTACCAATGGAGGATTAACTTATGTGGGTTTTAGCTCCCCATCCTCCGCAAACTGGCAACAAAGCTGGCCTCTACGGGGGAATGAAAGTATCGCCTATAAGATCAAAAATTCTAACGAGCTGTGGGTCAGTTTTCAAGTAGCAGGCGAAAGAGCAGTTTTCACTGTTGAGCAGGATTAAGG
Organism: Dehalococcoidales bacterium; assembly: GCA_028718465.1. The sequence continues at coordinate 7,429 of JAQULX010000008.1, forward strand.
AGGGGTTATTATGGCTGAAGTTGGAGCAATCGTACCAGCGATTGATAAAGGGCTTTTATCTCAATATGCGAAAGTAATTGATGTGGTCAGCACGACCCAATGTAATATTACTTTGACGGGTTTTGGCGATAATTATTTCTCCGGATATTCAGCTTTTGTAGTACGTAAAGCCGATGGTACGACTACAATACCATTCAACTACAAACAATTAATATCAGCCTATGTATCTAATTCTGGACTTATTACACACAGTTCATTTGGAGCTAATCTGGCAATAGGAGATGAAATACTTCTATTAAATCCTGCTATTGCCAGGCTTATCCCGGATGTACCTACGGATGCTGGGCAACTTAATTGCTTGGATTTCTGGAGTCTACCAAAGGAAGAAGTGCAGTTACCGGCTGTTGCAGCGGATGTAGCTATGCCCGATGTTGTAGTAGCTGGCTTGCCTAGTGGGGCAACTGTACACCGAGCAGTAGCAATTTTCACTTTTCGTGCTATAGAAAATACTAATGCGGCAGCCAATAAGTTAAGTGGATCTCAATCAATCCGGGTACGGTTAGCCGCTGGTACCTGGACCAATGCTATTACATTTGCAGATGATATATTTGGCTTGGATGCATCAACCCGGGAGGGTGGAGATGCGTATATAGGCAGTATTAATTTATCAGCAATAATAACCGGGAATGGTACTTATAATTTCCAATGGGCTCAGGCAATAGCTGACCTCGCTAATATTAATTTTAATGATGTACAGGTTGGTCTGAGAGTTTGGTACTCAGTGTAAGGAAATAATATGGGCTGGGATGCATATACAAAATTAGTCTCGCATTGCGATGGAGATGATGAGGGTACGACCTTTACTGATGAGTTAGGTCATACAATGACTGCGCACGGGCATGTCAATACTGAAACTGATCAGAAGCAATTTGGTACAGCATCGGCTCAGTTTGATGGTGCAGGAGATGATTACATTGATAGTCCAAATGACGCAGATTGGGATTTTGGAACAGGTGATTTCACACTTGATTGTTGGATATATCCTACTGGTTGGACTACATATCCTGTAATATTGTCAACTTACCCAACTGGATCATATTGGGGAATGCAGGTTTATAATAATGGTGCAGATTTCGCGATTTTTGGGGATTTTCCTACCGTGCATGTAGCTACTGGGGGAATATCATTAAATGCATGGACACACTTAGCGATATCCAGAGAAAGCGGGAAAATATATTTCTTCAAAAATGGCACATTATTGAATATAGGGGGTACTAGCTTTACACAGGATCTGGATGCAGATTCAGACTTACTTGTAGGGACATATAATAAAACTGCATCCGGACATCAATGGAATGGTTATATAGATGAAATAAGAATTAGTAAAGGTATTGCTCGTTGGACATCTGATTTCACTCCCCCGACTGAACCATACGCTCCACCTGATTCCTCTCCAACAGTTACAACTTTAACTCCGGACAATGTTCTAAGAACTGTAGCTACGCTCAATGGTGAGATAAATGATACAGGAGGAGTAAATTGTACACGTAGAGGATTCCAATATGGAACAGTTTCCGGAGCATTAGATCAAGATGTACATGAAGATGGAGATTTTGGATCGGGAACTTTTTCGTTTGATTTAAGTAATCTGACTCATATAGAGGAATACTTTGTTAGAGCTTATGCGACTAATATACACGGTACAACTTACGGTGTAGAACTACCGTTTATGACAGTTGTTTCGGGTATTTTCAATCCATTACTAGATTACAAGTTAGCCTTTTTTGGATATACACATGATAGTATATTGGTAAACGGTAATGTCCATGCAATCGTACGAGCCCATTCTAACACTATCTATATTGATACATGTACTTTAAATCATTTAACAGGAGCTATTTCCGCTGCAATAGATGAAAAATATGTAAACGGTTCATACACTACAGCTCGACCTAGAATATTTAAAGTAAATGGAAGTACCTATGTTGTATTATGGCAATCATCCACAGAAAACCCTGGGATACATATAACAACCTGTACTATTTCTGACACAGGAACAATTACTCTTATAACGACAACCTCTTTTGCAGGGTCTAGGGTGTTTGATGGTTATGGTCAAGCTATTGAGGTTCATGATACTGGGTCAGCGAAGTTGATATTAGCCACTACTACTATAGTTGGAACCACCCAGACGTCTTTGCTTGTTCTTAGTATAAGTTACGATGGAACTAGCATTACTATTTTTGGTTCTAGTGAAGTTGCTACAGCATTAAACGTGGGATATAGCTTACGACATGTATCGGGTGATATTTATGCGTTATTGAGAACAGACGACAGTGGAAACGGTCCGTATTTATTAACCTTTAGCATGGTGTCAGGGAATTATTCCTATATAGATTCAGGAATAATCGATCCGACAGTAGTAGTTAATTTTTATACCAAACCTATATTACATCGAATATCTCATAATGTGTGGTTAGCTATTTATGGAAATAACACTACAGGAAAAACCAGGCTGCAAACCTTCGAATTAACAGATACCGGTGTAATAGGATCAATAATAGATACGGATGAAACCCTTTTAGATAATATTGGTTTTACTAGCGTCAATAGTATACATACCCTGCGAGAGCAAGTATTTATGATCGTGGTTTCTGGGCCTACTAACCATGCGTGTAGTATTTTCATATCATCCGATGGATATATACTTTCAACTCGATATTTAGATTCACTATATATCTGGGGGGATGATTCCGGGGCAGGAATTCATACTAACATGATTTCGCAACACGATTCGCTCCGGATGTTTGTATCTTTGAGGATTGATACTACAGCTGGTCCCAATGCCTATATATCGACATATGGTATCGGATTATTACATCAGGCTTGTGGATCAAATAAAAAGATGATGCTTATGGCAGGGGTAATCTAAAGGATTTTAAATGTCTGATTTTTATGTACGAACCGACGGAGAATAAAAATGGATTATTTTGTATCACCTAATGGATCAGATACAAACCCCGGTGACCAGTTGCATCCTCTTGGAACGATCCAGAGAGCCGCAGATATCATGCAAACAGGTGATAATGTCTGGGTTGAAAATGGTATCTACTACGAACGTGTTATTATCACTCATAGCGGTGATGGCAACTTCATTAGTTACCATGCAGCTGGCGACAAGGTTATTGTAGATGGTTCAGGAGTTCCCCGGGTAACTAACGATCAATACCTCGGACTATTTGATATAAGAGGGGCATCATATATCAGGATAGATAATTTTGCAATACGCAATTCTCCTGGTGCTGGCATAAAAGCATCGGGTAGAAATTTTGAATCCGTAGAGGCCTTAAACAATGATATTTACGAAACACAAAATTCAGGCATATGGATGGGTTGTGATGAGAGGGATAACAGGCCGAATATATTTGTGAAAAACTTAAAGGTATTAGGTAATAATCTACACCATACTAATTATAGCGGAGATCAGGAATGCATTAGCCTGGTCGCAGTTGAGAACTTTGAGGTTGCACTAAATAAAATTCGTGACGTTAGGGGTTACGAAAACTATGGGTTTGATAAAGAGGGTATAGATTGCAAGCTTGGTTGTCGTCATGGCCAAGTATATGCGAATGATGTTTCACGATCCAGGGTGGGTATCTATATTGATGGGTTTGGATCAGATGCATATGATATAGAGGTTTTCAGGAACATATTAGCGGGCAATGGAACAGGTATGGCATTTGGTATTGAGTACAAGATGGCTATAGCATACGCTATTAAGTTTTTCAATAACCTGCTCGTAAATAATTGTGCGAGTTTTGCCATCAACGCAAAAGGAGGCTCTGATATTACAGCGGCGATTATTAATAACACTTTTTACAACAATAATACCAAAACTAACCGTCGCTATGGTTGGAGTTCAGATACAGGAACCGCTTGGAGTGACATATTTATTCCTAACGGCGTAGAAGGTGGTTGGAGATCAAGAGTAACATTCCGCAATAACATAGTGTGCTGTAACCATAAGAATTATGATAGCCACATGTTTACGGTATCGGGAATTTATCCTGGAAGCGAAGATGATTTAGTTGTGGATCATAACCTATGGTGGGAAATTTCTAATTTCTGGAAATCAGGAAATATTTACGGTATTAACGATATTAAGGCCGATCCCAGATTTGTTGATCCGGATAATGGAGATTTTCGTCTTCAACCTGATTCACCGGCTATCGATATGGGTTCGTCTGACGGAGCACCATCGGATGACTTCGAAGGCAAACCCAGACCTTATGGTATTGGTTTTGATGCAGGGGCTTATGAATATATAGGAGGTAACATTATGTATGTTTTTGCACCAGGTGAAACTAAGACTGCTACTATAAAAGTTAATCTAACCGTACCATCTGGTATGGTATTAGGTATGGAGCTATTTGTTGGTCCTGATATTAATACTAAGAAAGCTACAACCGGGGAATTTGAGTTTATTACTACAGGTGCGCAACAAGTTATTACTAAAGAGCTTACTATGCCTTCAGAGGGCGGAATATATAAAAGTTTTCTGATCGTATTGTACCAGGGCCAGGCGCTACTCAGTTTTATGGATGATGAAGACCTGATTCTTGTATCAGGATCAATCGATATAACGTGGTAAACAGATTATGGAGAATGTTGATGGGTAAGGGAATAATAGTAGCTGGAGCTTTTTTGGGGTTACTTGGTATAGCGCTCTTAGCTAAAAAAACTAGCGCTTCTGGGGGATATGCTTGCCCTTACTGTGAGGATACATTTAATGATTTAGCAGCATTACAGATACATGTGCAAACCGATCATCCTGGAGAGATAATACCTATCACTATAAAGTGGGAGTGAATAATAGAGAAGAATGCCAAGCATAATCGCCTTTACGATATTAATAGTTTTTTTAGCAGTGGTAATATTTAGCTCAATATATTTTAAATGGAGAGAGCATAAGGAGGATTATCATGAATAAAGGAGTCAAAGTTGCTCTTGGAGTAGGGGGTGGTATACTCGCTGTACTAGGGATTTCAAAATTAGTTTCATCCAGTGGACCTCCTACCGGTCAATCCCAACTAGTATTAAAATCCTCACCCAGTGGAGCTAATATATTTATTAATAACGCGGAAGCGGGGGTCACAAACAGGTCCATAAATTTGGATCCCGGATCCTATGATATTCTTCTGCAGAAGGAAGGCTATGAGGATTATATCCAGACAGTCACACTGGAAGAGGGGCAGACGGTTACCATAGACGCGGCATTGATAGCTATAAACGAAGCTACTGGAACACTTATTATCAATTCTGATCCAACTGGTGCCGATCTCTTTATTGATAGCAAGGCGGCTGGCACTACACCATATAACCAGAATATTAGAGTGGGAACTCATTATATCCTAATTAGATCTGCCGGTTATTTGGACTGGGAGACAGACGTTGTGATGGAAGAAGGACGTATCGAGACCATAAACGCGTATCTTCATCCTGAGGAGCCTGGAGATGGAGACTTAAATATTACCACAATTCCCAGCGGTGCAGAAATTACAGTAGAGTGTATTCATCCACCGGGACAAACATATTACCGAACAGGTATCAGTCCGTTATCCTTAAATGATGTACCAACTGGTAACTATCAAATATATGCTAAAAAGTCAGGCTATTATGATAAGGCAACACAACAACTAGTATCGGCCGGGGAAGTTACTAACCTTGAAATGACATTAGAACCAATAGGGATTCCACCAGAAGGGGATGGTATATTAACTTTAAGCGGTTTAACTGGTCAGCTAGTTCCAACTAACTGGTCATGGAAAACGGCTAACCTACAACTTACCGTCAAGAATAATAGTCAACAAGCAGTATCGCGATACTTGTATGTATGGCGGGCTATTGTAGGCTATCAACAACCTCCTGGACAACGATTATATGATACTATGGACCCTGGATTTGGTGAAACATGTCGTCAACTGGTTGCTCTTAATCCTGGGCAAACAAAGACTATATATTTTAATCTAGCCCAAGAAGTACCAATTGTAATGACTGGGCCATATTCTATTGCCGATGTTGTTATTAGTGATGAATATAATAATTTCAGTAACACGGTAAGGTTATCGTAATGACAAATACCGATTATATCATCGTAATACTGGCTGCCTTCCTGGGCTCTTTAGGATCTGGCTTCTTTGGATGGGTAAAGAGCAAGGAGCAGTTTGTTTTAAGGAAGTTCATGGCCAGTGTCTGGTCCGCTGTACTATCCGGGATGATATTTGCGCTTGCCTACGAAAAAACATCTGAAATATCAGTTTTTAATTTTGTAACAGCATTCTTAGGTGGGGCGGGGGTGGATGTACTAACTAACAGAGCTCAACTTAATACAGGACTCAACTCGGGTGAAGTTAAAACAATAGAGGAAGTACTGAGAGACGCTGTTAAAGAGCGAACCGAAAATGAGTAAAGGAGTAGGCAAGAATGGATGTGAGTATAGTTATAGCCATAGTATTGTGTATAATCTCTATCTTCGGATGGATTTTAAGTATAGCCGCTATATTACGCAATTCAGGGAAAAAGGAAGGGAGTACGGATACTAAATTGGATGAGCTCAGGAACGATATAGTGCAATTAAATAAGAAAGTAGACAATCTGGCTTGTGTTAAGGACCCCAAATATATGGCTAGCTTTGGCGAACTAAAAGGTATCGTATCTTCACTATCAGTCCACCTGCAAGACCTCTCCGAGAGACTTCAGGGAGTAAACCAACGTCTAGATCAGTGGATAACTCATAACAGAACATAGTATTTTAACGGAGAATGATATGGAGCTACGAAAGGTTAAACCAGCTAATTTATTTGGGTGTCCTCCTACCACCTGGTACCAGAAAAAATTACTCAATATCCAGAATGCCAGAACTTGGCATTGGGGTGCCTTCGTGATGCCGATATTCTCTCGATATAGCAGCAATACTTATGACGTGACCGACTGGGCTATCAGCGAGAGCGGCAACAAGGGAACCCAGATTACCAGGTTGAGAGGACGCCATGTCTACGTTTATCGTATTAAGGATTTGGCAGAAGTTACTCTGGAGGAAATAATCGAGGCCCATTCCGATTATGGAGACTTGCCTTATGATATCGATGTAAATTTCAGGGCAGCTATCTGGTGGATATTTAAACATTACTTCGATAAAGTGCTGCCGATAGAAATAGACAAAGCATTCAACTGCCAGGAGTGGGTCTGCACCTTTGCCTCGATATTAGGTGTAGGGATTATACCCCAGAATGAATATCCTACTCCTTATACGCTGGAACACAGTCCAGCATTAGAATGCCTGGGAGAGGTGAATTAATTCCTATCCTCCGGCCTCATGTACTTTAGTCCTAACGCTTGAAAAATAGACTCTTCTGTTTCGCAGTCTATTTTTGAAGTAGTAGCATTATCAACCTCATATCCCTGTCCGGCCAGGCATCGTTCTAATCCCCGACCATCTGCATGGAGTTTCATTCCCAAAGATAAAGCCCTTTTACATAAATATATATTATGTTCCTTACTGCCTGTCCGAATTAGAAGCAAAGTAGCCCAAGTCTCTAGGGTGGCTATATAGATATCTAGGTCAATGTCAGGTCTCTGTACCCTGATAATTTTTTGCCCTCCCATCTTAATGGATCCAAGCTGCTGCAGCTGGTAAGCAAAGCTACCTTGATTACTCGGAATGCAGACTAGGTCAATATCATTAACGAACGGGCGTTTGCGCCGGATACTGCCGGCAATTTCTATACGAGAGCAATAAGGTGATAATCTATTCACTATCTGGCTCGCAAGTGACAGGGCTTTTAAATATTGCATATTTACCTCCGCTTGATTTTCTTAGTATCTTTGTCTAGATATTCAAATTCCTTTTTATATATCTCACAGTCATGGCAATAGCCTTCCTGGCATATTTTATGGTTAAGTGGACATACCTGTCCTTTCCTGCTTTGGATAGACATGGATACCTCCAAAGTTAAATCAGTGTCAATTTAAAACCGTACATGTCCTCGAAAGTCTTCTTTTTCACTACAAAATCATCCTCACAAATGAACTTCTGTTTTCTATCGTCGTATGGTTTGCTGTCAAAAAACTCAAGCTGCATCTGGTTATTAACCAGCATGTGATCAATGATGAATTTCACTCCCCCTTTTAGCGGTACCGTAAAATGATGCTTATAGAAGAGGTATTCTCCTGCCCTAACAGCCAGACTAAAATTACGGGCATCCTCAGCTTCTTTCCCGGAATCATATTTTTCACCGTCTGGATCAGTGACCCGGGTATTGTTATACTTCTGCTTCTTTATAGGCTTGCCTCCTAATAATGTACCCAGTTCAGGATTTAGCTTTCGTAGGTCAGGATTATCAAAATTGATATCTACCCCGTTCATGCTTTCTCTCCACAATATGGACATTTTTCGGTCTTAGCTGATTCTTCCTCAGTAGCTGGCCAGCTTTTGCCACAGATGCTACAGGTTAGGATTTCGGTGGCTATCTTGGGGGCATCGGCAGCAGCGAGAGAAAGCTTTTCTGGGTGTTCTAGCAGATCCAGAAAATACTCTCGGAGTTTACCGAGATACCTACCTCCCTCAACTCCCAGGGAATTGAGGTAATCGGCCAGCTCCGGATTAGCCTCGGCTATAAATTCAAACCACATCTCGAACGTAATATCCTTAATGCCGTCTTTATATGAAGCGCAGTTAGTAATCCAGTCAGGCTGTAGAGCAGGAAACTCACCCCTTAAGACCATTCCCTTTAACTCTTTAATAGAATTCTTACCCAACCACTCTCTGAAGCCATTGATGAAATCTTTCCGTTTTAATCGTAGCATGATAAAAAACATGGGGTTAGCCATCGTTGCTATCTCCTCCCTTATCCTTCTTACTACTCGAGAAGTAATCACCAGCACCTTTAATCACGTCAGGTAGTGCCTTTCTAATATCCTTAATTAGATCCTGGTGGTTCTGGTGGCTCTCCTCCTCCCTGCGAGTTTTATTTTTCCAATCCTCAATCCTGATTAGCGTATCTAGTTGATCAAGTCTAAAAGTAACATCCTTGCCATCCTGTCCCTGTAGAGTTAGAGAAGCGTTGGAACTTGGGCTAATGGGACGTTCTTTATATATCACTATAGGCTGCCCAGGCTGAGATTCAATCGGTTTACCGTCATTATCCAGGTAAACATATTTGACCTGCTGTAAATTACCACTATCGGATCCTGGTAATTTAACTATCCCTAGAGAAGCCAGGGCTTGTACCAGAGCGGTTATTTCGTTTACCTGGTTAGTTAACCCTAGCGCACCAGCAGGCGGTTTCTCGACGCTTCCTAAAGGCTTAGTCTGAACAATCATGGGCTTGGAAGGATCTCTTTCATCAACGCTGGCATTTCCATCCGCATCGATCTTGACGATATAGTTTTTAGCCGGCGGAGGTACTCCAGCTTCTGATTTGGCATCGTTGATCATCTGTACTAACTTCATAGCGACCTCATAGGGATCACTCGAAGTTTGATTGCTACTATTAGCGCCTATAGAGGCTCCCCGCCCTCGAGAAGCGAGAAATTGTTTAGAGATCTCTAAGGCATCTTTGTAGGTATAATCCCCAGCACCTTCCCCAACATAAAGAGGTAGACCGTTATCAGGATTAATTACATGGGTAAGCCGCATATCCATAGGCTTACCTTCTATTGACCCACCACGGCCATCGCTCCTAGTCGAATCCATAATCTCTCTTATTTTCGGAGTAAGTGATACTTTAAGGTGGCTACTCCAGTAGGCAGTCCAGCGATTAGCGACGTCAGGCTGGATATTAGCCTGGCTCAGAGCAGCATGTACCCACTCTAGATCGGTATAATCACCCCCTCTCCAAACATGGTCACAAGTCGCCTTCAAGAGCTCCTTATTGACGATACCGGACTGACGGCCAAGCTGCATAAATTTCTGATAGTCACTAATCACTGTCGTGGGCTGTTCAGCTTCTTTAAGTACTTCCTGGGGAGGGGTTTCAGAATCGTCCTCCTCAGCCTCCAAGTACTTAATACCCTCTTCTGTAATGCTCCACTTCTTATCTTCATCCTGTATAACCAGAGGTGGTTTAGTCTTCGCCATACGGGTTAATTGGGTGTGAAAATTGCCTGGTGCCTCTCCAATTACCTTTGCTAGCTGTTGTATTGTTGTGGGACTTGGCTGAGCAGCTAATACTCCAAGCACCTTCTCTTTTGTAGCCATGGTTTAGCCTCCTTAATGTCCTTATAACCATCATACACCCTCATTTAAAAAACATGACGTAAAACATATGTAATAAATTTGTAAATAATTAGTGGTTTGAGCGTAAACCAAGGAAGTCTTGACAAATATTATGTTAACTTCTATGATGGAGGCAAGTTCAGGAGGTAAGAGATATGGGTATAAATTGGTGGGCTGCTGCAAGCTATCTTATCGCAAAGATACCATTAGAGAAGATATTTTCCCAGGAAAAAGATAAATCGGACTCCCTGCAGGAGCTTAAGACTATAGTTGATACTCTGCCTAAGCCAGCTAAGACCGAAGTTAAAGCTGATCCATCTTCTACATCGACTGTCACTACCAGGGAGACTGTAGACTACCAGAATAGGGAGATCGGGAAGGTTCTCATCCAGATGGAAAGGCACGCCGCTCAAGGCATGCGTATTGCTGGTAAAGCCTGTGATTGTCTTTCTAAACATATCGTGGATCTCGAGAGCCTTTGCGAAGAGACTATAACTATGGTTACTAATCCGAACATCTACTATCGTATGATTGATTGGGTTCGGGATATTACACCTAAAGTTAGTGTTGAAGCAAACGAAAGCGGTCAGTACCGGGACGAGTACCCTGTTATGGCCAGGCAGGCCCGCGACTTCCGGAAAGAGATCCTGGGTACCCTGGACTATAAGGCGCTTTTCCAACAAGGAGAAAGTCCAGTTATTCAGGAAGCTGAAAATATTCTTAAACAACACAAAGAGAAGGTTACGGAGCTGGAGGTACCCGCGGAGCTGACCAGGGAGCCAGTGGCAAAACCAATGGAAAATATTACTGATAATATTACACAAAAAGTACAAAACGAGGCTGAATCTAATGAAGAAGCCGAAGTTCAACCAGAAATATTAGAAGAACCTCCTAAGCTTTGTGAAAACGGTACGGTTTGCCTAGATCTCAAACCTATGGTGGAATGGGTCAATACCGAAGATAAAGAAAAATGCCGGACCTGCATGCTGACCGTGACTGTGCCCTGGTACTTCGAAGAGCTCGAGGAACGGGGCGAGAAAGAGTTAGCCGAAGATCTGGAGAAACTGCAGAAGGAAGGTGAACCGGTTAACGTAGCAGCGGCATTAGACCAGATAAAAGAGCAGGTACCCGGAGATCTTAAGCAGCGCCTTCTGGAGTTCGACTGTGCAACGCAGAGCCTTGAGCTATAGGTCTTCGCTTCATTCTGGTTTCTGGCATATATAGCGTCATATCAGTCTCCGATTCGCAATCCGGGCAACGAAGCTTAACCCCGTCTAGGCATTTAGCAGCCAATCCACCCATGGAGAGTACAACCAAGTATGCCCCCCAGGACATTTTTGCCCCTGTGAATTCCCTGAAAAGTTCTTTACTTTGGCTAATAAACGTATATTCTTTGTCGGACACCCAGATCGTTTTTCCCTTATTTTTAGATACCATTTTCAGCCTCAAAACTTAGTTAAGCTATTATAGCATCTACAGGGGTCTATGTACATTATGGTAAGTGCATTATAAGATGATATCAAATAACAAAAGGAGGATGTAATGAAACTTAATCTACAGGGTATTGAAGTCAAGGCGGCCAGGGTTCTGGTTGGAATGAAAGGTCATAGGCCAAGTGCTTTTAATGCTTGCGTAGCAGCGCAGCTGAAAGGCAAAAAATATAGCAAACCACCTGCCGGCATGGGCGGACGCCACAACAAAGAAGTCAGAACTAATTTCGTTTCGGCCGTAAGATCCTGCTCCGGAAGATAATAGGTAGTAATAATCCATGGCCAGGAATGAAGCTACTGATAAAATTGATGGAAGGGGTTTGTTTGTGGGCTTGATATTAGGGACATTGGTAAGTGTGTTTTTAAATGTCGCTATGGCACCAAAGAGTAATTCTAACCTTTCCGATCAAGCTTAGCTAAATAACGCTGAACTCTTGAAGCTAGTCTTTTATCCTTGCATTCATGAATGAGGGGATTGAGGCTAGCTTCTTTTTTGGCTAATTTCTCTTTCTGTTCGTGGTAGCAGTCACGGCAGATACCGTTAATGAAGCGAACGTCTGTTTGACCACATTTGGGACAAGGATCGCCTTCGGATAACTCCCAATCAAGTTGATTCACTATCTTACGCTCTTTACGTTTATGGGGAATCCGAATGATTTTCAGGTCCGGGTCAACGGCATGCAGTCGGCGGCGAAGTTCCCTATCTATTTCGGTATACCCCTCATCAGACATATAGTCTCGTATGCCTGGTTAATTCTAGCGGCCATGGCCGCACTGACAGCTCCGGTATCCGGATGGTGCTGCTTCATTTGCTGTCTATAAACCGCTTTTACCAGGAAATCTGGACAATCTGGATGTAGACCAAGAACATAATAGGGGTCGTTAATATCCACTTTAGGTTGATTAGCAGAAGATATCTTATTGAGAATATCCTCGCCAAATATCTGCATTCCTTCACTAACTATGGATGACAGGCGTTTCCCTGTGGTCAACTTACAAATTGTATCTATAGTCCTCAGGTTCTTAATCAGTTTACTATTCCGCGGCATTAGAAACCTCCTATCACCATACACAGGTACCTGCTAGAACCTTCTCTACTGGTCTTAAATCAAAAAGAGAAAGACCAGCTTTGCTAGCAAAAGCATATTTGTCATTAAAGAGAGCGTAAACCTCATATAATCCACAAACTGGCTTATCTGGATCTGCTGTGGCTTCAAGGATACGGTCCTGACCGAATTCGTCTCCCATGATTACGCACATGTGACCTTCCCGGGTTCCATCCATACTCCACATGACCGGTGCACAGAAAACCTTCTCGGGTGGTATAAAGACACGGAGTAAGCTACATAAAAGAATAGCTTGGTCGTCGCAGTCCAGTCCTTCGCCATTCTCGGCCCGGTGGAGCGATTCGGCAGG
>JAQULX010000009.1 GCA_028718465.1 Dehalococcoidales bacterium
TGGGTCTGCCTGGTAGAGATATGACCGCTATCTCGCCCTTCAAAGACATATCCTTCTTCCCGACCATTAAGATGGGCTTCAAGGGCTTCCAAGACTGGCTTGGGGAGGATGGAGGTACGCTGCTTACCGCCCTTTCCATTCACGACGTGCAGATATCCTCCTGCGCCGTCAACATGTTCTGCCTTCAGTGCTGCAACCTCAGATACACGAAGACCAGCCCCTCCAAGGAGCCACAATAGTGCTGCCTCCCTCGGAGATTGGGCGGCTTTCAACAATCCGTGCCACTCTTCCAAACTGAGGAAATCTTCAGGATGCATGACTCCAAGTGTGTATGTCATATTATACATAGATTACGACATCGATATCAATAGATAGCGTGTTTTGGCACCTACAAACCCACCTGCAATATGGGGTGCGAATGCACCCAAAAGACCACATAAAGTAGCCTCAAAACGGGCATGAAAATATTCCTCTTGCGGTCGCCCAGGGAGTAAGATATCACCTCTGAGGTGCGTCAGCCCAAATTTTGGCTTCTGGTGAAATCGATATCTCTGGAAACAGAGTGGAAAAGAACTTGACTGCTTCGGATAAAGGCAGCAGGAATGTGAAACTCAGTAAGAGTTCTTGTGCCAATATCGGACTCAAATTCTTGATACAAACGAGACCGTGTGGGTCTTTAACTTTATCCAATACCGAATCTATGCAATCGTGGCACACAGCGCCTGGAAAGTTGACGGCAATAACGCCATCTCCCTCAAGCACAACAATATCGTCCTCGATATGGAATTTTAACGTTCTCCCGCATTCAATACAAGGAATTTCAACATTCCGAATATTCTTATTTGTTTTACTAGATTTTACTTTTTTACTTTTCATAATTAACCTCTTCATTCTTGTTTTCATCATCCACTCTAACCGGATTTATCATGATAGTGCTGTTCTCCACTACAAGATCAACTTCCTTGCAATTTAAGAACCGTACAATCGCAGGAGGAATAGACACGAAGTAGTAACCTTCGTGACTCTGTAGCTTCCTTCTGAAAAATAGTGTTGGTAGCATATTAATCAATTTAAAACTTACGTAAAAAATTGCATGGATTCTCCTGCGATGGAAATCTACTTTATCTTCCTAAATTCGCTAACGATTATGATATGCTGATCCACAGGATAACCGATTATGAAATTGCAATGGTAAGAATAACTGGTTATGCGTTGGGGCTGGAAATTATGAGTGTTACTCATTCCAAGTTGAAAGAGGTTTAACTGTTTATCCATTATTATTTATAATTATTATTAAATAATTTATATTTTTAAAAAACTACAATTGAGTATACAGTTATAATGCTCATCGAACTGAATGAGTAGCACAATGTCGCGCGGTCAAGGGAAGATGCAAAAAGCAATAATGAAAGCTCTAGAATCAAAAGAAGGGCGAGCCACTACCAAAATATTGATGGAAGCAATTGGTCTTGATCAAAACAGCCAGAGCCAAAAGGTGAGCTTCTATCGAGCTTTGAATGGACTGCAAAACCGGGGTCTTATAACTTGGTACAAAGAGCACGGCGGGGTAAATTCCCCCCACGGTCTCGTTTGCATTACTAGGAAAAACGTTCTCCTTATCGATTTCGACTCTAAAATCGCCAACTTAGCTCTCATGAAGGTCAGTTCTTATCATAAAAATTTGGGGCACAATGTCTACCTCCAGAGAGGAGGTTCCAACATATCGAATCCATTTGATAAGCCCGATATTGTGTACATATCATGTATCTTCTCGTGGAACAAATCGGAAGCAAGAAAGCTTGCAAGGCAATATCAATCTCAAGGTGTTGAGGTGCATATAGGTGGCTCAGGGGTTAGTTTATCAACAAGATTGCCTGCTGAAATCGAAAGTCAACCTGCCGATTACAATCTTTACCCAGAAATTGACTATTCTATAGGTTACTGCGTAAGAGGCTGCCCAAGAAGCTGCCCTTGGTGCATTGTCTCGAAAAAAGATGGAAAACCTCGTGCTGTTGCCGACATCTATGATATCTGGGATAAACATCACAAAACAATAGTATTATTGGATGACAATATATTAGCTCTTCCTGAGCATTTCCGGAAAATATCGAAGCAAGTCATTAAAGAAAAACTCAAGGTCAAATTTCATGCTCTTGATATACGCTTTGTTGATGACGATATTGCCGCATTATTGAAGCAAATGAAAATCCAAGAGCCAAAATTTTCGTGGGATAACACTCGCGATCTAGACTCTGTCCTACGCGGCATAGAGATATTGCGCAGAAATGGCATCCGCAGAGCCTTTTTTTATGTCCTAGCGGGATTCAAAAGCGAATTTGAGGATGCCCTATATAGAGTTAAATTACTCAGAGACCTGGGGCAAACCGTATTTGTAATGATTTATAATATAGAATTCCAAAAAGACAGAAGATACCTGCTTCTCAGAAATTATTGCAACGCCCATCATGTGTACGGCTCGACAACATTTGAAGAATATATTAAAGGCAAAATGTGACTAGAACCTGATAATTCCCAATATCTAAACATTTATTAAACTCCATCGGCTTGCGACTTTGACCATTCGGCAAGCGAAGTCAAAGTCTCCAGCCTCCGATCCCCGACAACTGCCCAATGATATGTTACCCTAATTTCGCCCTTTGGTGCCCATTAATCTGCATTTTAAAGAACTTTCTGCCCAAGAATTGAGAATTATAGCTCCCAGGAAAAAACGTCAAATTTCGAATTTAAAATCAATAATTTATATTAATCACACAATTTAATTAGGAGGAAACATTGCCAAATTTTGACCCGATCTCGTGCACTGCTACCGATTGCATGGTATTAGAGAATTTTTTTCTATATCCATGTACTGTAATATGACTTATCTAAATTAATATATGCTATTATGCCCTTATGATGTATAATGTTACTGATAATAGCATTTATAATACTCTTAATGCTATGCATTAAATCATAATTAAATATTAGAATTAATCCAGAAGAGATACGATCTTGGGAACAAGTCCGCTGCGGTTAAACCACTAAAAAGCAACATCATCTTCAGCAATCAGGAAACCGGGGGAGAGCGAGAGGCGGAGCGAAGCTCTCATTTCCATGGGGAGCGTAGCGGAGCCTCGATGATCCGTATCCACATTGAAGTATAGTGGAGACACCTATGGAGACACCAATAAATCAATAAAATCAATATCAATAACATTATTATAACTAATCTGTCTCCACTGTCGCCAGTGTCTCCACCTATTTCCCTAAAATCCTTCTTTTCCTAGTTCTTGCCTTGAAAATCAACCAAAAATTTGTTTCTTTCATTTCCCGTGGATACAGTGGAACCAGTGGAGACATCATCCCCACTGTTATCCTTTTTAGTGTCTCCATCGGGTGGAGACAGGGACACCACCGTTGACGACAGGAGCCATCCTCGAACCTTGACCCCGTTCATCCGCCTCTCCACCTTTAAGTGTTTTCCATCAGGGCTTGTTATCAGAACGCCATCCGCCTTCAATGCCGTGGTAAGTGATTCCACCGAGGGCTTCTGGGTGAATATCCGTGCCTTCTCCAGTTCGGCAAGCGTTTCGCCAGGTAACAAGAAAATTCCTTCTGGAACCCATTTTCCAATGCTCTTCGGAGGTCTTCCGATGACATCATTGCCAGAACTAAGATCATGAGTATCTTTCCCCTGGATCAGTCTCGGATTGCTTGCAATAAGTTCATTCAGCCCGCTCAGGAATTTTGCGACCTCTGTCTCCCCACTTACCAAGGCACCCTGATCCTCAATCACTTGATTCAACGCCTCCTCAAACTGCTCCGCATAATCTCTGAAAACATCACCAAAAGGAGACTCACACAGCAACCTAAAAGTTTCCTTCAAGAGACAATAGTTGGTCGCAAGCCTTCCGGGATTGACATAATGCTTGGCAGCGAACTCTCCCATCTTGGTTCTCCTGGACTCCTCGAAATCATCACTCATCTGATCCGTCTCAGCTAAGAATTGAAGCCAGTGGTATCCAATAACAGGCATATCTGCAACATGTTTTTGAACAAATGTGAGCATGGATTCGTCCGGTCTGCTCCATGATAGATTCACAATTCTCGCTGTAGTCGAGGCTTCCTCAGGTCTGATCTCCCCTGTTATGATCAACGTGCAGAGAAATACCAGCGACTCACGAATACCACCGTCCTTTTTGCCCCGCAGCTTTTCCCGACCTTCCAAAACGGTATGTACGAGACCTACATATCGCTCCCGGTCTTTCTGATCAACGGTCTTGACATTATCATAACTTCGCGGCATTATTCCCGTTCCTGCGCATACCTCGACAATACCAACATCTGTGGAATTATTAGTACCATTTTTGAGCAACGATGCCTTATCTGCATAGCCTGTGCCGAAAACCGACATCGTTGCCTGCATCATGGTTGTCTTCAATGATCCTGTAAGACCCCATAGAGCCATGCCAAACCGATCGTTAGGATACCATCTCGCATATGCAGGAGCACCCAAAATCGCCGTTACCAAGATAGGTGCATACTTATGAAGCCCAAGTAGATTCCTTAAACATTGTTTGGCAACCTCAATATCGCCGTCATAGACTGCTGCGGGTGTCATGTCAGAGAGTTTGTACTCCACATTCTCAGCAAGATCCAACCCCGGAACGAACGGCACTGATCCCTCCCAGCACGGTACTTCAACTCTCTGCATCAGCTTCGGATTCAGAGACATCTCTTGAACCATCTCAAAACTCAGCTTCCCGACCTTGTTCTTTGCCCCAAATGCATTAATGAGGGCTGCTTTAAACTTTCGAGGTTCAGCCAGATGGGAGGCAGGCAACGTGAACTTAACCGGACGGTTATCTACTGCCCCGGTGCCCATGAATATGAACTCAGAGTCGTCCTTTGCTCGTGTCTCTGTGTGTATGTACACCGGGCAATCTGAGATCCAACTCAGGAGCTTTTTATTGCCACCATTCTCTCGCTCCACCTCGAAGACCTGCACAATAGCTCCCGTTTCCGGGGACAAACCAATCGTGCCTTTGATATCTTCCAGGGTGACAGTTCGTATGGCTAGACTACGATCCTCACTGTCTGCCTTCCGGTCTTGTGTTCCACTGATCGAGTGGTCTGCCATCCTATGCCACCCCCGTCTTCCGAACTTGATCACAATTCGCTTCAACATTATTTATATTAAATATAGCATTATTTGATTTTACGCATTCTGCATATTGACTAATCATTTTATTTCACTCCAAAAAATGTGTTCTAGCCAGCTTGGTACTGGCTATTTCTCATTTTTCAACTGATCCGCTTCAGTAATAATATTTGCAGCCTTCCTCGATCTTAAGATCTGGGTATTCATTGAACAGGCTATCGTCTAGCTGACTACGAATCTTATCTATTCGCTTTACTGCCCGTTCTAATTTTATGCCAATTCCCTTCGATTTTCCATATTTCCTATCAAGCTCAACACTCTTTTCAACTAGAACATTCCTAATCTTTTGAAGAGTTTGACCCATCTCGCGATAGGCTTCCAAAGTCATTATTTCTTTACTCATTTTTATACCACAATTCTTGAAACTATACACTGATCTTTGTTTTCATCATACTCAATCCGTACATGCGTGCAACCCTTTGCCTTCCAAATTGAAAAAATCGACTTGGGAAGGCTGATTGTTGCATATTCATCGTCACTGCGACGATTGACCCGAATCTGTCTTAGATTTTTTATTTCCATTGTTATCAATGTACGCATTCACGTAAAAATCCCAGCAGAGAGGACAACTTATTCCTGAATCTGAGCTTAAAAAAGGATAGCCGGAGACAGCAAAGGGAGTGTACGGGGTGACTGCCTCCAAACAAACAAATAATAGTAATAGTTAAAAAGGTTCATCCGCGCGCCGCGAAAGTGATCTTCAAAGAAATTATTTTATACGATTATGAGATACATCAAAAGCGTAGGAGGAAACAGCATCAGGAACACCACGAGGCCAGCAAACCAAAAAGACACAGAGTTCATGCAGGAACTACAAAGCTTGGACGCAAACAGAAATGTAGCTCGTGTGATAACATTCCTCAAAGATCAGAACGGGAGATCCTCCAAAGATATCGAAATTGCCACTGGTTTACATCAATCGCAGGTCAGCATTGCTATGAAAATACTGCGGGAAAGAAACTGGATCACTGAGCACGAGATTAAGATCAATGGAAACAGCAGAACTCTGAGATTCTATACACTGCGGGCTACCATCGAGGAAATCATAAATTATTACGAAGCGGAGAGAAGCAAAGAATCCGCCAGGATCTCTGAGGCCATCCAGCGACTCAAAGAATTAACTACTATCTGATCAGAAGACAATTCCGCCTTCCGTCATTTTTTCCTGGCTCTTCAGCCTATTGGCATTATTCCCTTGGTGTAGCATTCTTCTCGGTTTCTGCAGTCCCCACAGCAAATAGGAGGACGAATAATGCCTCACAACATACAGAAGATTTTCCCATCTCCATAGCAAGTAATCATCTGACAACATGCTATACATACCTTGAATTTCATAATAGTAATAGTTGATCTTCTAGAATAAAAATGATTGGTCACTGCACTACATCGAATGTCCCGACCATAGACCACTCATGACATGTGTTAGCATAATGTTTAATATTTATAAGTGCATCACTCAAATCCAATAGAAAAGAAAAATTGGTTCCGGCCAGGGTGTTCCAAGCACCCTGACAGGGAGAACTCCGGTTGCAGGAGCTTTGCTTATGTCAGAAATAGCCATAGCTAGAATAAATACCTTTGGGAGCAAGTCCCCCAAAGCTGATTTCGTATCGCCCGACGACCCTATTCTTGAGATTCCTCTATCTGAATTCCAGCATGTCCTCGATGACATGATATCAGTCTACAACCAGATTGCTGAGACTGTGCGTGATACAGGAATTCTCCGAGGCAGAGAACTTGCTCGACTCACAGAGAGCCACACGCAAGCCCTTAGAGCCGAAAGGTCACCTATCACCAAGATCCTCCTGCTCAATGCCTATATCCGGCAGCTATTGACGAAAATCCGTGATGCTCTGAAGATCCATCCGACAGAAGGCTCAAAGGTCGTCCAGGTCTGCTCAAAGGTCATGGCTCGCGCGGTACAGATTGTCGAGTACGTCAAAACCATAACTCAGGACTCTCCGCGTAAAGAGATCGCCCTGGACTCCCAACAAGCCCGGATTCTCTTCCAGGGAGCCAGTGGTGAGCCTGTGAGCCGCAAGGAAACCATCCGAGCCATGAAGAGAGCCGAAGCCCTTTGGCCAGCCCTGAGGTGCGGTCACAGACCAAATGACGGTCGTCAGACAACAAGGTTAACCGCGAAGGTGGAAGAGCTGAAGGATTCTCCAATAATGGGCTACCGTGACCTTTGGCAACGGTCAGAAAGGAATGTAGGACTGAGCATATAAGCTCGCCTAGTTAATATTGTCGAAAAATATATCATTAAGTTACATAAATCCGAGAAGGATATAATATGTTTGATGCTTGCTTCAGTTGATCTGCTAATACCGTTTCGCTTTCGTTTCTATTATAATAGCAGGTAAATATTATTTCCTTAACTAGATAAATATTCTTTCCGAACCGTTACCAAATGAAACGCCTTTGAGGAGACTTATAAACTTCCTAAAACCTAGCTTAAAAGAATACTGGATTTCCGATACCATCATAATTTATCGACCTTTCTTTTATTGTTTTTCCTGTGGAGACCAAATCCAGTAGTCACGCCAACACGCAGCGCCGAGGCAACAATCCGTCTCAGAAAAGATTAAATATAACGAATATACATTATAAATGCCAAATTTTGATTAATCCTACAGACTGGAGATCCTGGACACCTACTCCGGGTCTCCTCACCACCTCAATAATAATAGCAGTTCCATATAGGCGCAACGTTCGGGGTTAGTAAGCAGAGGGGATGTACCAAACTCAAAATATCCTCCCTGCACCTATTCATAATCCCTTCTGCTCTCACTATCAGTTCCAACGCTATCTCTCTTTGCTCTCAATCCGATTGTTCCATTCATAATAACAAAAAAAATATATATCTTATGTTACTATGTGTACTTGGTGAGGGGACATCTTGTATCGACCAAGACTAGAATCCCTTCAAAGATGCCCATCACCATTCACCTCTTTATTCGCTGAACGAGGAGATCACTCCGGCTTGCCTGTTGCAATGGCTATCCGGAGAAACATGGACAACATAAAGAACGGCTTTGGTTCGTCTCATGGTCTCATTCATCTCTTAGTATGTTATTCTCACTTTCCCTTTGTGGAAAAATGGCTTTATGATATTGTTTTCCGGCTAAACTACTTATCCTTACACGCAGTATATGTATATCATGGCTGGAGTCCTTGAGCAGCTATTCAGGCCAAAAAAGAGAGCCTTTGTGCACTGCAATTCAAAGGAGTTGGAACTCCAGACCGCCAAGGAGATCCTAGCGGAGGTCTTCAGGGTCAAGCTCTCGGAGGTGGAAGAGATGCTTCAGAACCGCGTTGAGAAAACCCCATCTCAAGCAACATGCTGCGGTCTGTGGCCGCAAGAGTTCTGGCTGGAATGACATTCGCTTGTCATTTTCTTGTGCCTATTCTCCAAATGAGATGATTTACAATAGGGCAAGTCTCATTCCCGCTATTTACTTCGTATGTTCCGTTCCATCATCCAGTCGTAGTTGGTAAGTATCCAGTGTATATGATCAAGCGGAAACTGTGATCGGCCTGTCATTTCCAGACTTATTTCTCATCGGATCATTTTTTTGGTTAAAACTACAACGAATAATGCTAGGAATAGATACCCTAAGAGGCGTTCTATCACGACGGCATATTTCCAAGCTCCAATGGGATGCAACTCGGCGGCAGTAGCACCAGTTAATGCCGCTGCACTGAAATACAAATAATCAGCCCAGGATGGGCTTCCAGCATCCATGACGTTAGTGGTTGGAGGTGCATTTTGAATTACTGTGGGGGTAATGTTTATGGAAATAGAAGATATTCCGGATGACCCAACATTTGCTATCCCCTCAAATATTCCGTAAAGTGATGCAAAAACAACGACGAATCCTAGCATACAAATGGCTGTCGGCCATACTTTAACCCCATATCCGCAGGTGATCCAGGCAATAATGTCAAATAATTTAGACCAGTCGTACCAGGATTTCTTGTTTTGAGCGATCCTTCTATATTGGTAATAACAAGCATCGGCATCATTAAAAAAACCAAGGTTTTTGAAATTATTGATCAATGTGATATATGTAGCACCTTGATATTCTAAGTGATCTTTGACAGTATCCCAACGAATATATGCGCGGTCATATTTTGCTTCAGCAAGACTAAATTTTTGGTCGAATACTGCCCCTAAAAATGTAACGTCCTCTCTGAATTTCGCATCGTTGAAATTGGCACCCTTGCTGAAAATCGCTCCGTTGAACCCGGCATCCTTGCTGACAGTTGCTCCGCAGAATGAGACATCCTCGTTGAAAGTCACTCCGTGGAACTCGGCGTATTCGCTAAAAGTTGCTTGGTTGAACACAGCACCCTCTCTGAACGTCGCAGTGACGAACCCGGCCATCTTGCCAAAAGCCGCACCCATGAAATGGGCTTGCTTATTAAAAGTCGCAGCGATGAAACCGGCACCCATGTCGAAAGTCGCTTCGTTGAACAAGGCAGGTCCGCTAAAAGTCGCTTCGTTGAACAAGGCATGCTCGCTAAAAGTCGCTCCTATGAATACGGTATAGCTGCTGAAAGTTACTCCGTTGAACCAGGCATTTTTATTGAAAATTGAATTACTGAAGTCTAACGTTCCTTGAATCGAAGAATTGGTTATATTGATCGAAGATTGTACTATCTTTATATCTTCTTTCAAACCACCCAATTGTTTCTGCACTTCATCTCGCTCTACATGTTGGGTCGGCAGATCCAATTTGTTGAGGTCAAGATCGTCTTCTATGATAGCATTTCTCAAGCGGACTTTTTTTCCTTTTTGGATTCTCTTGAGAATCCAATCCGCAGAAATTGGTATCCTGGGGCGAGGTGCACCAGCCATTGATTTTCTCTGAAAGAACTGCCACCAGTTTTGCTCCTCTCCCTGACTTTGAAGAGAGTCCAAGAAGGAACCAAAGTCCGATATTGATTTGAGCATACATCCTGATTTATTAGTAGTCGGTTTTTCTTCATCGGTCATCTTTAGTCGCTCTTCTTCATCTCATCAGTTACGAGCTTGTACAACTCTGGATATTTCTTTGATAGAGCTTCCTCTATCAGGGTCTTTGCTTCTGCGCTCTTGGAAAAATCAGGTATGGTCTTCTTCAGACAGTACATGATAGCGGATACGCGCGGTGACCAGAATGAAACTCGCGGTCGTTCTTTATATGCTATTCTCACAGATTCGCGTATAACTTGCGAACTTATAACTTGTCCACTTGTATTAATGTCTTCTTGTGAACTTGTGTTATTATCAAGATTTAAGTTGTTATCTTGTGAACTTATAACTTGTCCACTTGTTCGATCCATCTTTTTCTCCAGTAAATCCATCATTGATGCCTTTCCACCCGTTTCTCTCTTCATCCAATCACCTCATCGGCAAGTTCGGCGTAGGCTTTAGCCCCTGTAGACTCTGGGTCTGTCAGGCAAATTGGCTGGCCGTAACTAGGAGCGTCAGCCAACCTAATGTTTCGGGGAATAACGGCTCTAAACACTTCTCCACCAAAGCGTCTTCTTATTCTCTCCGCAATGTCCTTGCTGGGGTTAGTTCGAGCGTCGTACATTGTGAGCAGATATTTTTTCTTCATCTCATGCCCTAGATCATCGGTTACTATGTTCATCATGTCCATAAGCATCGCCAAACCTTCCAGTGCGAAGAATTCTACTTGTACCGGAACTAAGATAGTGTCACAGGCCACAAGGGCATTTAGTGTCAGATAGCCAAGGTTGGGCGGGGTATCAATAATCACATAATCATAGTCATCCAACTCATCGAGCTTTCTTTTCAGGAGGGTTTCTCTATCGGGTCTATTTGCCAACTCCCGTTCGGCTTTCGATAGTTGGTTGTTCGTGGGAGCAATATCGAGGTTGGTTATCATTGTGGGCATGGTGATGTCTTGGATTGAAAGATCACCCATCAATGTATCGTACATGGTATTTTCCAGATGCCATTTATCGATTCCATAATGCGTAGTAGAAGACCCTTGAGGATCGATATCAATTAAAAGAACCTTCTTACCCTTAACCGCGAGGTAGGCAGATAGATTGCATACAGTAGTGGTCTTGCCGCATCCTCCCTTTTGATTTGCTACCGTTATTACCTCCATGATTCACCAAAGGTCTTTTGAGCTTATCAAGGTATGCACTTATAACTTGTGAAACAAGGTATAACTTAACATGTTATAACTTAACAAGTTGTCAGAACCTGTTATCGCATCTATTTACATTCGCTCCACGCACGGCTCGCTATCATATTCAAAGGGGTACTCATATCATGTCATGGAGATCGAATTGCATCCAGCTGTTTCTCTGCAAGAAGACACCTTCAATATCCTGATTGCGCCTGTTGAGATGCTGGTAGATGCCATCAACACCACCCCCAATTTGCAGCGGTACAAAGTCCTCTTCGTTAGCGGTAACCACTCTCGTATTCTCAGCCGCCTGAACCGCAATGTCACAGAGCTAGATATCCGTCGAGCATTCACCAGCTTCCAGCTCATGACGATCCTGGAAGAGAACCACCACACCTTCCTGATCATCGAGCATGATTCGCTGCTGTATGAAGATGCCAGCGAGATGGTGGAATACGTCGCCCAGCACCTGCGCCAGACTTCCAGGGAAGCGACCGTGTTGCTCTATTCGCCCGCTCTAGACCCTCATCTGGAGAAGATGACCGAACTAGCCGACCGGGTATTCTACTTCTATGAGATGCCGAAAGCACCAGCAAAGAGCCGGGCAAAACCTGAGGTTAAGATGCCGGGATCACAAGCCACTCTGGAGGCATACTCATGATATTTTGGAAACGGAAATCAAGTCTTGTACAGCCCCGGCAGGTCAGCAAAAAGCAACTCGAATTGGAAACTGCCAAGCAAATCCTGCAAGAGGTCTTCCATGCCAGCCCATTGGATGTGGATGACATGATCCATGGGAGGCTTGAAGAGAAGAACTATCCTGTAAAGTGCGAGGAAGGACTGTGGCCAGCGACATTCTGCCTGGAGGATTAGAAATGGGACGTAGCTTCGAGAGCATCAGGATGGGCGTGAAGGATGTCTCCTCCAGGTGGCTTAAGGCCAGCCGGGCTTTGAAGAAGGAAAGATCGGATCTATGGTGAGAAGCTGGCTGAGATGGCCAAAAAGCACTCCCGCGAGGCGTTCTATGTCATGGACGATCCCCTTGAGGCAGCAGTGTTATCTGTGCTGGTGTAGATGGTCAAGGTGATGGAAAACCATCTTGGTTAATCTCTTTCGAGGCTTTCTCCTCTATTTTGCGAACCACATCATCCTTATTGCTTTGTATTTCATGTTCCCAGAATCTCAATACCACCCAACCATCGGCAGTGAGTGCATTTGTTACTGCCAGATCTCGATCTCTATTTCCTTCCAGTTTCGTTTTCCAAAAGGAGAACCTGGTTTGGGGAATACTGCCATGAATCGGACAAAAGTGCCAAAAACATGAATCCAGGAATACCGCTACCTTCTGCTTTGGAAATGCAATGTCTATTTTAAATTTTCCATAGTGTATACGATAACGGTAGTTGTCTTTCCACAGATTGCGTCTTATATTCAGTTCGATCTGTGTGTTTTTAGAACGAACTTTCGACATCATTTGACTTCTTTTTGTCTTAGATACAATATCCGTCAATTTTTATCACTTTTAGTAGCAGAGATTGGACTGGTGGATTAACGTAGTTCTTTGGATGAGCTTTGCTTCCATTTGCAATACAGGTTTACATATTTTGACTGGTATGTTTGATTTCAAAGCCACGATGTACTCTGCAATTATGCGAGAGATCAAAGGCGGAACTGCATCACCAATTTGATTGTATTTCGAGGAAAGCGCTCCTTCAAAACAATAATTTTTGGGGAAACCTTGCAGCAACGACATTTCCCTAACGCTCAACATGCGATCTTGGTCAGGGTGAAGGTAGCGTCCGTTGCCTGGATGGCCACATTCTCTGGTAATGGTCGGAGCGGGCTTGTCCCAAGACATGCGGCCATATATGTCTGGGAATGATCCCGGCCTTGAATTAATCATAGATGGTATCAGAAGATGGCGTTTATCCTTTGATATGTCTGCCCATGAGCCTCCGTTCCTTGGTACAGCTTTAATCCTTTCCATGGATCTGGGATTATGCCCTGGACAAACATGCATGGGGTCTCTAGGATCTACAGAACCCGCGTCTAAAGGCGGCATATGGCCAATGGCATGTCTGACTGTTGTTGGAGGAAAGATTCGCGGATTTGGGAATGCTGGCAATTCTGTATTTTCTCTTCTTGCTATGATGATTGCTCTTATCCTGTGCTGCGGAAGGCCGTAGTCTGCGAAGTCAGCCACTCCCGAAGAGATCGAATAGCCCAAATCAAACAAAATTTTCATTAGGTTATGATAGTGGTGCGACATCTTGCCTTTGATTAGCTCTTTTACATTCTCCATTACAAAAAATTCTGGCTGCAACTTTTTTACGAATAACGCGCTTCTTTCTACCAAAAAGTTTCGGGGATCATCATCTAAATGATTTTTGGCATTCTTTTGACTGAAGCCGGTGCACGGAGCGCACGATATGAGAACTGTGACTTCTCTAGCTACTATCTTGCAGATTTCCATGAAGTCGGTGGGGTCTAGTTGGCTGATATCCTCATTAATGGGCTTAATACCTATGTTGCGCTCGTAAGTTAAATTGCAGTGAATTCGTTTGGGCGATCCGCGTTTAGCTCCTGGTTTTCCAACTTCGCAGTCTACGGCGGCTATGATCTTGAAGTATTGTGGTAACGATGCAAATCCTAGGCTCATTCCGCCCGCTCCGGAGAATAGGTCAATAACCTTCAATGGTTCTGCTGGAATGGACGCGTTTTCTATGTTGATCATGGGGTTCCTCGATCTTATTGTGTATCCTGGAATTATTACATAACGGTTTTGATGCCGATGTGATTCCGACTTGCAATACCTGTATTGTAACCCATTTCATTATTAAATATGACGACTAGCCCTTATGTCGCGCGGTTATACGTCTGTTTCTGTTCCGGATCGCCTGTTGGGAGAGATCGATGAAATTGTGAGAACTGGCTGTCTCGGATATAAGAGCCGAAGTGAATTCGTCAAAGAAGCATTGCGGTTCCATATACTTAGGGTTAGAGTTACAGACCCTGAAAAGGATGACCTGAGTTGACTCCTGTAGAGCCGGATTGGAGTCTTCTGCTCGGCGGCGATACAACTGAACCATGGATTGAAGATATTGCCAGGAAGGTCGACCTCATTACGCCGATTGTCAGGTACATTGTGGCTACAAGGCAATTCCTGGAAAGCGTTGATGGCTCGAATTTAGATTGGACACAAGTCATGCCAGTTGGCCAGGACATAAATGGTCTATCAGCGCCTCAATTTATTCTGGCGCATCCGATCGTCCTCCTAAGAAGACCACAATCGATAAAATGGTATGTTTCACTAGCTGGAATCGCACAAAAGACTATGACTAACCTATCAGATCATTTTAGGGAACTGGGTGGAACCCTCACGCCCAGTACTCTTGTCGGGAATTTAAGTATGGGGAGAGCAGTTGGTAGCGAAGATCTAGCACTTTTATGTTTATGGTTGAATACATTTATAGTCAAATCTATAGAACCTCTAAACATATCAACGGATGAAGTCGTTCTAAGAATCTCTATGATAATGGGTGGACGAATTGTCGGCCAAGGGCAAAATATAGGCGGATCGAAGGCTGTAGACCTTTTAAAGAAGTGTTTAGTTATGTGTATGCCTTTTAAGGAGGAGCTTTCCCAAATACGCATTCGTGGGAAGTGGGAGGTGTTCTCGGAAGAGGGATTTGAAAGAAAGCTAGGTTCCATAACCGACCTGAAGCTAATGAATGGAACGGAAATCTCCTTCAAAGGTGGAGGCAACAATCCAGATATAATTGCTCGCTCTAGGAGCGGAGTCTTCTTAGTCGGAGAAGTTAAAGGAAGAAAAGACTTGTCAACTCAATGGGAGAGTTGGATGCCTCAGATTAAGTCTCATCTTGAGGCATGGGGAACCGAATTCCCGAATGCGAAAAAATTTGTGTTTGGAACTCTTTTCGTTCAAGGAATGATTGATGGCGTGTCAATTCGTGGTAACCCTCAGCCGGGTTTAAAGCAACTTCAGAGGAGTGGCCTTATGGACGGCGTATTTAATCTCACCAACTTGCAAGGCAATTCCGCGTATCAAAGGATGTTCTGTAGAGAAATGATGGATGCATTTGGTCTTGAACAGCCGTGAACGAACAAAACCGCAAGTATATCCAGAAAGAGATCGGCAAGCTCCTTTCCGAGATCTGGAGAATCAAAGGGCTATCAAAGCAGGAGTACGGCCAGCAGCATTCAATCACAAAGAAGCTCGCCAGCATGCAGGTATACAGGAATTGCTGCAAGAGAAATGAGCCGATAGGAACAGGGGAATAGTATAATCGAGTTTAGGCAGGTCAGCACCGAATCCACAGTGCCCTCCTCAGAGGAGCCAATCACTTTCGTAACGACCTGACCACGCCTCGAACTCGACTCAAAACTGGGACAGGATGCAAACAAGGCACTGGACTTTAACACAGCGTCCTTTTTACGGGAACCTGCACCGTCAGATGCTGGGTCTATTGTTTGCTTCGCCACACAGCTTTGTGCCGCGCTCTGTGCCTGGCGAGAACTCCAGATATAGCTAATTTAAGCTATACTACGCCTTTTATAGCGTGCATATCTCTGACCTTAACGGCCTTTAGCTTTTTTCTGGTGCGTTACCAACCGCTGCTTGAACAGCACCTCTCAGGTCTTTCGAACTTCGATGACGCATCTACGGTAGGATACATCCATCGAATTCATGTGTCCCAAGAGTTTTGCCGGAATACTGTCCTCGTTCTTACAGCGCAAAACGCGGCAAACCATCTATATAATCATTATAGATATTTGTAGTTTGCGATTGAAGAAAAATTCTAAGCCAATTTTGCGAGTTACACATACTGCCTTAAGCAACCTTCCCAAATGGGTAAAAATCCTCTTTTGCCTAACCATTCATTCCATAAACTATGGAATTCTTTATCGACAATTGCCCGTTATCTGATTTTCGGCATCAGTGAGAATAGAAAACCACCGTAAAATCCAGAGCGCACCATCAGGGGTATTGAGTTGGAAAAGTATTTATAATAGCCACCGGTGATTTTGATAAGCACTGAAAAGAGAGAGATATGAATTAGTTATACATACCGTTAATTTTTAAATAAATACCCCGCAGTTTGCTGAGCGAGTGTGCCTTCGACGTTCCACTTTCTCAATAAGTTCTAAATCTATTGCCCTTATTTCGTAGTCTATTTCTGAAATCTTGTCTGTACATTCAGCCAATTTGTTCATCAGATCATTTTGCTGACTCAACAATTCTATTTTTCTATATTCAAATTCGCCAATTCGTCTGATGGCTTCTTTTGCCGTCGTCATATCGTTGATGTAGCCACCTCCGAAATCAGTTGTGTGGTCATCAGTGATATGTATTGTTTCTAAAGTAGTTTCACTCATAACTTTACCACCTCATGGTACAATAGCTATTATCATATATAAAACTAACTCATGTATCACTGTCAAGCATATATATGTCATATAATCAGATATAATATTTGACCTGAATTTCAGGTAAGAGTGGTTTGTGCGTAACGAAATGTTGGATGTGGGATACTATGGGATCGCGTGACTGCCCACCAAAGCTAAAATATCTGTGGTTTATATGATGGTGTTAGTCGTTTGGTAATTCTACCCATGAGTTCTACTTGCTGTCCTCATTTCGTAGTCTATTTCTGAAATTTTATCTGCACATTCAGCTAATTTATTCATTAAATCGTTTCTATAATTCAACAATGCCATTTTCTTATATTCAAATTCGTCAATTCGTCTGAAGGCATTCTTTTCCGTTGTCGCGTCGTTGCTGTAGCTATTACTCATATTTTCACCTACATCTCTGTATGTTTGCCTCATATATATAACTGTCGAGTGGTATTACTCCCTATACATAACTGTCAGATAGTAAGTTGTCTGATAGTTTGATATTCAACGTCGTTTCACAAGATGCCTGAAGAATCATGTCTCTAAAAAAGGGAAATAACTTTCCTTGTTTAATGCGTGCGTCTTGAGATGTGCTTCCAACTCTTTGCGTCTCCTGGTGCAGCTTATCTCTCCGGGCAGCAATGATCTCGTGACCTGCAAACATGTTCGCGATCTACTGAAGACCGGGTCGGTTTGTCGCGACAGCTTGTTCGCACCCCGAAATTCTTGGATGGACTTGGAATTGCATCAGCCTTCTGTCGCGGTAGGATCGCAATTAGCATTTTTTTGGGTGTACTTGATTTGTCTGCCAAGTTTGTGGCTCGCATTCAGCCACTCGAACGAGTTGTTAATTCGTCTAAAGGTGTATAAAATTGCCGCACAGTATTCAGTAATACTGTATTTTTTGCTGTCTTCGTCTTGAATAATCAAGCCAATCTCTCTCAAACCGAGAAGAGTATGATTGATATCATTAGTATCCATGCCTGTTTTTTTCTTAAGATCTCCAAAGGACATACCATTTGGGGCGTTGGCTAACAACACTATAAGACCTATTGCTTTTTTGTTACTAGCTAATTTTCTGATAATTATCCACAGGTCTTTTCCTTCTTTGCTGAGATAGTCAATGCATTCATATGGTGCTGATTGATCTAATATATGGCTATATATTTTGCATGTGGTGTCTTTTGCCAGTTGGTCGTTACTATTCTCGGTTTCTGCTTCAGATTTGTCTATCTCCTTTTCATACAAAATAACTTCTTGCATATCTGTCATATTATCACCTAATTCCTTAAAATATGAAACGCGACTGATAGCAGTTGGTTCAAAATAACTAGATGGTAGTCATCTGGCTCATCATAGGCACCCTCGAACGGTGCCCTTGCTATCAATATCACAGCATTATTTATTGTTTCGAGGTATATAAGCATATCGGACAATATGCCGTCAATATCTCAGATACGGATATCAAAGTCTCAGATAACATTATATACGATGAATGATATGTAACGAATAGTTGGTCGAAAAATTTCAGTCGAAATTTGATCTGTTGAAACTCGTATTGAATGTCATTCGCGATCAAATACATGCGGAACTGAATCGTGAGGGTGAATATATGGATTCATTTAGCAACGATAGCATCGAGAAAATCGCTGCCCAATTTATGGGTAAAGCTTTATATAAAATTATGATAAAACGTCTACGCGATGCTATTATGCGTGGAGATGTGAGTCTATTGATTGATATCTCAAAGGCAACACCTCTAGAAAGAACCCCTGATGGAGGAAATCGCTTAAAATTTCTAAGCGACTATTTTTTAAATTATATAGGTGAAGGACCATATGATATGGAATCTCTTGCCACTGTTATGTTGGAACTTCAAGAATGTGATTTACGTAGAGATTCTCGTTATACTTTGGAACTTTTCATTCAAGAAGCTTAATAGTTAATTTATTTTTAATGAATACCCCGCAGCTTGCAGCGGTGTGCATTGTTTGACTATCTCTTTCCAGCAGCCAAGGTGTTAACATTTAATAATGCTCATCCTAGAAAAAATATATTTAATTATATAATTTTTTAATCAAAAATGACGTTAAAGCAAAGAACGGAAAACCATTACCTTCTTTGCTTCTTGGCATTGTCGTATCCTGCTTCGGTACTCCTCGTTATCTTTTATATCATCATCTGTATTTGGTGAGGTCTGCAACGTTAGCGGACATGTGGCTCGTGATGCCTGCCATCAGTCCCATCTTTTCCTCCGCGAGCATGGTAATCAATCTTGTCACCCATTTTTTCACTCCCTTCATTCACATACACTGGGATAAGTGAGTCCTTTCCAAATGGTTCTCCATAAGCTGCGAGTCCTGATTGCTTCCTTGACCATCTCAGTTTTATACCCTAATGTGAGGTCGGAAGAATCCCAATGGTTGGAGGCTACTGCCAAGGGATGTGTTATCGAATCTTCCGTAGAATCTATTATCCCTACCAAAGGATGCGCAATCGGGTTTACTGTACATAAGGCTGGTATTGCCATGATGAACATTGCCATCAAGGCTGCCATCATCTTTCTCATTTCCATATTGACATCTCTTCACTTTTCTTTCTCTTTCAGTCACAGGCGCTACAACATACTGCATGTTTCATAGAGGATCTTCAATCTCCCCTAAATTCATGTAATTACATATCCTATATAAATGTATCTGATACATATATGTCTAATACCTTGACATAAGCCATACCATAGAATATAATTGTGCTATTGGTTTTGGACAAAGGACTACGTTTCCCAAATAGTTCTAAATTAGTTCAAAAATTTACCAATATATATCATCTAGTTATCTGCTATTTAAACATTCGTTGGCGCTTTATCCGTAATTCTACTGCGTCGTCTGCCGGCGTGTATCTTCACATCCGCGCTTCTATGTGGATGCCTACTTTGATTCCTCGTCGTTCCATCAACCAGGATTGAGCAATTCATCAAAGCCAGCCATTTCATACGCCTTCCGCCTATGATTCGGTCTGGCCTGCAAATAGATTGCAGTCGTAGCTAACGAGGAATGTCCCAACTGTTGTTGTAAATAGCTGATATCTATCCCGGCATCTAGTGACCATCTGGAAAAGCTGTGCCTCAAAAGATGTGGTGTAATTCTCTTCCGCTGCCTGACATTGCCCGACCTGGTCTCCTGAAGTCCGGCTCTCTCTGCAACGCCATCAAGGAGTCTCTGGGTCTGCCTGGTAGAGATATGACCGCTATCTCGCCCTTCAAAGACATATCCTTCTTCCCGACCATTAAGATGGGCTTCAAGGGCTTCCAAGACTGGCTTGGGGAGGATGGAGGTACGCTGCTTAC
>JAQULX010000010.1 GCA_028718465.1 Dehalococcoidales bacterium
GCGCTTGTTCCCACCATTATTTTCGAGATAGGGAACCGGAATATTCTTACAATCTTAAATACCCGCTATAGTTGCCTATTCATTTTAAATAATAAGTCGACACCGGTCAAAAGAGCGAGTATGATCCTGGTCGGTTTCAGCCTGACGAGGGCAATAACCTTATACTCTGATTTCAACGGTCACTTTAGTCCCTTTCCCGGGTTCCGAGATGATCTTTAAATCAGCCCCTATCAGTTTGGCCCGTTCCTGCATGCTCATGAGTCCCAGACTGCCCTTGCTGCCCGATCTGGTCAAGGCTTCTTTTATATCAAAACCGGCGCCGTTGTCAACTATCTCCATTCCAAGATATCCCTCATCAAACTGGAGATTAACTGTAGCCGTACCGGTCCGGGCATGTTTGCGGACATTATTCAGTGCTTCCTGAGCGATGCGGAATAAGCCCAGTTTTACCTCATCCGATAGCTCCGGTTCCTGTCCTTCGACATTTAACTTGACTTTGATCTGTTTTAACTTATTAGTATCTTCTACAATCTGTTCTAAAGCTGCCAGCAATCCCAGATGATCCAGCACTCCCGGCCGCAGCTCATGACTGTAGCGGCGGACATCATCCATGGCCCGTCCGGCATCCTTCTCCAGGTATTGAAGTTTATCCAGCACCTCCGGCGACCGGATTTTCCCCGACCCCAGGATTGAGTCAATCTGTAACTTGAGGATGGATAGATACTGGACGGTATCATCATGCAGCTCATAAGCGATGCGTTTCCTTTCCTCCTCCTGCACCCTGGTAATTCTGTTAGCGTATTCTTTCAGGGATTGTTCCATTCTCTTCCGTTCGGTAAGATCGTGCAGAGTCGCCACGCGACCGGTCACATTTTCGTAACGGTCGAATAGAGGTATCAGGCTCAGCTCATAGGTACACCGCCTGTTGTCGCTTTCGATAGCAATCTCCGCATGTGATCCGCCGGTATTTTCCTGAATTTGCCTGAGCAGATCCGGATGCCTGGTTAAACTCAGGCCGACCGGTTTGCCAATTAATTGCCGTACCGGATAGCCGATAATATTTTCGGCAGCCCGGTTAACATCGAGAATCCGGTTTTCTCTATCCAGAACGATAACTCCGTCCTCCATGTTTTCCACCACATTTTTGCGGGCGATGGGCACAATTTTTAGAATTTGATAACGGAAAAGTCCCAGCGCGATAATCACGCCTGAAACCATAAAAGCCGTCGGGGTCATATCGATGTGGTAAGTGGGCGCCGCGCGGAAAATGTAAATTATATTCCATATCAACGGCAGGATGACACTGACCAGCAACACTATAATCTGTTTACGGTATATATTACCGGGATAGAACAGCCTCTTACCGATAATAACCAGACCCGAAATGAGCAGCGCGTAAGAATACAGTGTATGGATCCAGAACCAGAACCCGTAAGTTTTCAATTGGACTGTAAATTCGCCGAAGGGCTCCAGAAAAGCATCATACCACATCCATCCATGGAGAAAGTTGGTCCAGACCAGAATCAATGTGATCGCAGGAATAATTAACAGGACATACCAGTGACGGACCAGCCAGTTTTCCTGTCCTATATATTGAATGGTGAAAATAAACCACGAGACAGGCACGCCTACGATACCGATATACTCGATGCTGTTGGCAAGTCGAAAACCGGACAATGTGCCGGCGTTCACCTCAATGATATATCCCAGCGCAAATATCATGGTCATCCCGGTAAGAATCGACATGGCGACAGCTCCCGGCGCCGGACGACGGCGCCAGAAGAATACAGCAAGGATGGACGAAATCAGAGCTGACAGGATCAGAGCTACCAGATATTCAGTAAACCCCATACTGTTCCTGCATTAATAATTCAATCAATAATTCAGATGTATACATACATTATTATAGCCCTGTCAGATGATAAAAAATAACGGCTCCGGTCGAGACCGAATATCAGACATCCTGAGATACAGACCGTCTTGAGGCAAGCGTTCTTCAGGAAAATTGGCAGCCGCTCAGCGGGCATGTCCGGCAGAGCGGCGTGTTTTTGCGACAGGCATTCTTACCAAGAGCGACCAGCAGGGCATGGTACTCATTGAACACCCTGACATCGCGGGGGAGGTTGTCCAGGAAAAGCTTTTGATAGTCGGCATATTTGCGGCCCTCCGGCTGAAGGCCGCAGCGATCAAGAATCCGCCGGGTGTAAGCATCGATAACAAACACGGGCTTGTTTCCGGCATACAGGAGTATGGAATCGGCCGTCTCCTCTCCAATCCCGTGCACACCCAAAAGCTCTTCCCGCAGCGCGGCGGTATCAGTAGCGAACATTTTGTCCAGGCTGTCGCCATACATCTCGCCGAACCAGGAGGCAAAAGCCTTTAATTTTACTGCTTTTGCGTTGTAATAACCGCAAGAGTGGATAAGTCCGGCCAATTCCGCCTGAGGGAGTCTACGCAAGGCTGAGGGCGATAAAGCCTGTGCTTTTTTCAGATTGATGATGCCTTTCTCAACATTGGTCCAGGCTGCGGATTGGGTCAGCACTGCCCCCACAATCACCTCAAAAGGCCCATCCGCCGGCCACCAGTGCTGGGGGCCGTAACAGGAAAATAATTGCTGATAAATGTCCAGAAGCTTTTTCTTTATTTGATCCTTACCCATTCGGGGACTTGTGCCTCATCCACAGAATCATAGCCGGGGATATAGGGTTTAATATCAACTACAGGTGTACCGTCAAAGGCATCCAGGCCCCGGACTTTCAGGAGATTACCTTTACGCTCCAGTAGCCTGACCGTAGTTTTGCTTATCGGATTAGGACGGTCAGGAGAACGGGTAGCAAAAAGCCCTACCAGAGGAGATCCGGGATTACGTTTCAGGTGGATCTTATTGGGAGTAGCGATCTCATGGTTTCGCTGCGTACAGAAAAGGACGATGATATGGGAAAATTCGTCCAGGTTGTCCAGGGCTTCATCCAGTTCGGGACTGATGATTATCTCGGATACAACGTTTTCCCATCTCTGCCTGACGGACTTATCAGCTATTCCGTTGCGGACAAAACCAATGGCTTTTAAATGCATATCCGGCAATTCGATATTCACCCTATTCCAGCGGAGTCAACGTCAGGAGGTCCTTGGCAATCCGGGGATATTTGGCGATAAAACACAGCTCATCCTCCACCAGGGGCTTATGAGATTCTACATTGGCATATCTGACCAGCTCCAGGACTTCATTAGCCTCCTCCTTCGAAGCAAAGCCGATATGCTCTTTCGTTTTCCCCATGATAAAGCTGAACCCGGAAATGCCGCCATACTGCCCGGAGCAGATCTCACGGCCGGTCTCTACCATCTCGGGTTCTCCCCTGCCGAGTTCCTTAAAATCATAAAGCTCATAGTTTTCGGGATCTTTGAGAACACCGTCGGCATGAATGCCGGAGGCATGAGCAAAGGCATTCGCGCCCACGCCAGGCTGATTGATAGGAATCGGCACATCAAAGGCATAGCTGGCGAACTTGGCCAGCTTGTTGGCCCTGGTAAGATCGATATTGCCGGCCAACCGGTAGTTCCTGGCGAAATTCTTGGATTTGGTTACCGCCAGGACCACCGCCACGAGATCAGCATTGCCAGCCCTCTCTCCGATGCCGTTAACAGTGGTATTTATATAAGCATCCTGTCCGCCGTCAATGACTCCCTTTGCTCCGGCCAAGGAATTGGCGACAGCCATACCAAGGTCACCGTGACAATGTATTTCCACAGGAATTCCAATCTCTTTAGCCAGTTTTCGACAGGTTTCGTAAATTGTAAAAGGATTATCGTATCCCAGGGTGTCGCAATATCTCAAACGTTGAGCGCCGTGTTCTGCTGCGACCTGGCCGAATTTGATTAAAAATTTCAGGGAGGTCCTTGAGGCGTCCTCTGCATTTACTCCAATGGATTGGCAGCCCAGATTCCTGGCCGCGTCCACAGCACCAGTCATTTCCTGAATGATATCTTCACGGGTCTTCTTCCCTCGGAACTTACCGTTTATCATCTGGTCGGAAGTAGATATGGAGAGGTTCAAATGGCGGATTTGCGGCACCATCTTGAAAGCCATTTCCACATCCGGGACAATGGCCCGAATCCAGCCTCCCAAACGCATAGGCGCAATTACACCCATGGCAGCCAGTTCGAGGTTTGCCTTCAAATACAGTGACTCATGGCGAGTGGTAGGAAACCCGAATTCAGACTGAAAAATTCCCATCTCATTCAAGTAAATATTGATCAGGGTTTTTTCGATTTTGGACAAACCCAGCTTGGCTGTTTGCACGCCGTCTCTATTGGTTACATCAATTAAATAAATCTCAGGCATCTCTTTATTTCTCCAGGATACAGTCTAGAAAGTGGGCTGTCAGAGGACATAATGCTTTATGTAGATTATCTTAGCATGACTTGAGGTTTTTATCAAAAATACGGAATGACGCCCCATGGAAAATATTACCTTTTTACGCTCAAGATGATTCCCGGTTTGAGAGCGATATCGATGTCCCGGTTGAGCTTGAACTGAATAAAACTCCGGGATTACAAGAACCATTTCCACGGAAATGGGGCACTCTTATCTATTTTCAGACCGCAAAGCTGATCTGCGTGCTCCTGTAGAGCAGCAATTGGGAGAACAATATAATGTTAACGGACAGCAAAAAGGGGGAGCTAGAGATCAGCTCCCCCTTACTTATTACCTGTACGTATCCAGCCTTATCGGGGTGTGAACATGACCTGATGAGGCTTCTCATCCATGATCCTGGCCAGCTCGGTTACAGGACCGTAAGCGATCACCTGGGCCTGACAATGCTTAACGCAGGCCGGCACCTCGCCATTCTCGCGGACCCGGGCGGCGCACAGATCGCAATAGGCAGTCGGGAAAGGAATATAATCAATCCTCAACCTGCCATCCGGTAAGGTTGTCAGGATCTCGTTAAGATAAATCCCACCTTTGCCGACCGGATATCCATGCTCTTGCTTGCAGGCTACCTCGCAGGAATGGCAGCCGGTACAATATTCATAATCAAACAATAATGCATTCTTCGGCATCTTTTTTCCTTCCTTAATCCTTTATTTTCACCAGCCGGCAAAGACTGGTCTTGTAAGCTCCGCCGCCGAAACCGGACTTGCTCTGCGTTCCCATGGGGACCAGCTGATTGCAGTTATATTCCCAGTTGTCGAATAATCCAGGGGCTTCGGGTTTGGCTTCGGGTATCCACCAGCCATGGCCCACGGAAACGACCCTGGGATGAGCGGTGGGAGTGATCTGGGCTTTGAATTTAGCTCGGCCGTGATTATTTTCTGCTATAATCCATTCACCGTCCACGATGCCGTACTCTTTAGCGGTCTGGGGATTGATCTCGATAACAGAATCCGGTACTATCTCCCTCAGCCAGGGCACCATGCGGTGCTCAGAATGGAAGAAGACCGGCACCCGGCGTCCGCTGGCAAAGATCAGAGGGTATTTTTCCCAGAGTTCCGGGGTTGAGACCGGACTTTCAGAGGCTTCCT
This sequence comes from Dehalococcoidales bacterium, assembly GCA_028718465.1. The sequence goes on from JAQULX010000010.1 coordinate 5,524, forward strand.
GGAAGTAAGGCAGAGGGTCCAGTCCCCATTCTTCGAAACGAGTGGCATATAGCTCTATCTTCCCGGTAGGGGTATTGAATCCGGGCTGGCCGTCTTTTCTCAGCAAACCTCTCTCGTGGCGACGGTAAGGTACACTGGGTCCCTCTTTAGGACAATACCAGCTTCCACGAGCGGCCAGCTCATCATAGGTGATTCCTGCGGGTTTCAATCTATCATCAATCAAATCTTTGACTTTTTTAAAGCGAATGGGGTTGAGGTTGAGCCGATTGGCCATTTCCAGGTTGATCTCCCAGTCCGATTTGGTATCCCCGGAATCTACCGCTTTGACCATATTGGTCAGCGGCCACCACCAGTTACGGAAGCTTTCCTTTTCTCCCAAAACCGCCGCCGGCAGGAAGATATCCGCCAGGGCAATGCTGGTAGGAGTATGGATGGTATCCACCACCACTATAAAATCCAGGTCCTTCAGAGCATTGAGGTGTCTTCTGGGATCACAGGCCTGGCCGCCAATGGGGTTGGAGGTCTGGATCCAGGCGCCATGAATTTTATAGGGTTTGCCGGTTTCCAGCTGCTCCAGCAAGACATCCGGTTGGCCCCAGCCACGAAAGCCTTTGACCATGGGATAGCGATCACAGCCGATTCTCTTTTCATTTAACCTTTTGACCATCTCTTCGCCATACAGGTCGGTCAGCTCTTGAGAGCTGAAGGGGTAGGTGGTGACGCCGAAAGCGGCCTTGGCCATCACATTGCCACCCGGGATGTCTACATTGCCGGTGACGGACCACAGGTGAGCAATAGCCTGCGCAACCGTAGTGCCCTGGGGATTGCCGTCGATGGGCACCCCCCAGTGGATGGCAGATGGTTTGCTCTGGGCATACAGACGAGCGGCGCGGACCAGGTCTTCAGTCTTGATCCAGGCAGTCGCGGCCATTTTCTCCGGGGGATACTCCTGCACCCTTTCCTTCAGCTTATCAAAGCCGTAACACCATTTATCGACGAACTCTTTATCATAAAGTCCCTCGTTGATAATAACATTCAACATACCCATGGCAATGGCGCCGTCCGTGCCGGGCCGGTTCTGCAAATGAATCTCGGCGCGGGAGGCCAACCAGGTGACCCGCGGATCGATCACAATCAGTTTCGATCCCATCTTCATGCAGTCAACGATCCAGTGGCCGAAGAAACCGTCGAAACAGCCGTTGATAGGATTTTGAGCCCAGTTAATAATGACATTCGGTCTCTGCCACTGGGGATCTTCATAGCGCTTTTCCAGGAATTGAGCGCAGTCTGCCATGGTATAATCGCCGTTGGTGACAAACATGGCGCCCTGCCTGGGGGTATAGCAAGAGTGACCGCCCAGGCCAATCTGCACCCAGTTCGGGCTTCCGTAAGCATAACAGAGATAGGTGATGGGCCCTCCAATGTCACGTCCTGTTCCCTGGCCAAAGATGACTGATTCCGCACCATATTTGTCGCGGATCTCCCTGAGGCGCTTTTCACAGGTATCAAAGGCTTCATCCCAGGTGATCTGCTGCCATTTATTTTCACCGCGGGCTCCCACCCTCTTTAAGGGGTGGGTTACACGGTCAGGATGATACATATACTGGGCCAAAGCCAGCCCTTTGGGGCAAACCCGACCCTGGTTCCAGGGATGACTTTCATCGCCTTCAACTTTGACCAGCCGCCCGTCTTCCACAAACAGCTTAAAACCGCACCCCCCATGTGAACCACAGCCGGGCGACCAGGCTGTCGTCCTGACTACATTTTTGTCTTTTTCCATGAGTCCCTCCTTGTTCCTTTCACAAATATTACATTTATTCGTATCTGGAAGTGGTTTTTTATTTCAAGACTGACTGTTTAGGGGAATCGCTTCTATAATACACCTTTAGTATTAAAATGTGAAATTTATCACACTAAGTATTTCCTCTTCTAAGATCGTCCTACCTATTATTTCTAGGTATGTTTCCCGCCTAGGTATATTTGATGTTAAATTCTTTATAAACTAAACTAGGTATTAGAGAAAAAATATATAAACTCCCCGGGCTAACCGTAGGATCGATTAATCGATGGCACCCCTCCGGTGTTTTTACCGGTCTTTTCTACGGATTCATGAAGCTCCGGCAAGTAGTTTCAGTCTCTGGAAGAGACATACGCAGACATGGGAAATCTGAAGCTGGCCCTATTCTTAGCCTATAAATCGATAATTAGAGGGAGCCGCTGGACGCTGGTTTTGATTATTCTGGTGATGTCTCTGAGCTTCGCTAATCTCGTACTCACTCCCTCTCTTCTATCCGGAGTAACGGACGCTATCAACCAGCAGCAAATCAATACCCTTTTCGGGAATATCGTTATTGATCCGCCATCCGATGAATACTACCTGGACAATGCAAGCTGGATAGAAGACCGGGTTACCCAAATACCCGGGGTGGCCGCCGTTTCTTCTCATCTCAACTCCCAGGCTTTCTTCGAATACAACTGGCAGCGAAAAACCGCCGACCAGAAGAAAGGGCAAAGCGGCGAATGGAGCGTTATCGGCGTTGACCCGCAGAAAGAAACAAATGTAACCACTATCCACAACAGCCTGATCGCCGGAAGCTATCTGGACCCGGAAGACCGGGACCAGATAGTGTTGGGAATCGAAATCAGCGGCGGACCGGAGGCGAATAATCAACCCTTTCTGACGCTGGAAGGCGTTAAGGTTGGAGATAAGGTAAGGTTAACCTATCCCGGTAGCATTCAGCGGCAATATACCGTTAAAGGAATTTTCAAAGCCCGGCAGGATGAAGCTAACCGGACAGCCTATGTAACCATCAAAGAAATGCGTTCGGTTTTAAGTCCGGCTACGGGAGCGGATCGCGCCAGTCAGGTATTGGTCCGTATTCAAAATAGCGATGATGAGGACCAGGTCCTTTCCGATTTAAACGCCATAGGCATCAAAGGACAGGTGCGGCACTGGTCAGACTATGGGGGGAGCGTCGGCGGCATTATTTCCAGTTTTAATGTTATTGCTTCCCTCATCGGCGGAATTGCCCTGATTGTGGCCGGCGTAGTTATGTTTATTGTGATATATATAAACGTCAGCAATAGAAAAAGACAGATCGGCATATTGCGGGCTATCGGCATCAACCGGGACGTAGTGATGACCTCTTATATGGTCCAGGCCTTACTCTATGCCGCACTGGGTATTATTTTTGGCGGGATCCTTTTGGGATATATCATCAAACCCTATTTTGACTCCCATCCCATTGAACTGCCGGTCGGGCTGGTGAGCCTGACTATAAATATGACAACCGTACGCAACGGCATCATTGGACTGCTGGCGGCAGCGCTGCTGGCAGGTACCATCCCGGTACTCAACATTACGCGTGAAAGTATAATCAAAGCCATCTGGGGGAACTAGTGTAAATAAAGAGTTAGTTATCAGGTAATAGGTCGCATGTTTCGAGAAATGGGAGGTTAAAAACCACTCTCTCACCAAATTCAACATTTAGAACCTGAAACTTAAATCCTGAAAAATGATTATCGTTACAGACCTGAAAAAAATATACGGAAGAGGCGATACAGCCACCCATGCCCTGAAGGGAGTTACTCTCGACGTTGAACCAGGGGAATTCGTAGCTATCATGGGGCGGAGCGGGTCCGGTAAATCGACCCTGCTGCACATGCTGGGGCTGCTGGATGCGCCTACCGCCGGAGAAATTATTATCGATGGCATCAATGTACTGCGGCTTTCTTCGGAGAAGCAGGCCAAATTCAGATTGAGCTGTCTGGGTTATGTTTTCCAGGAATTCTCTCTGATCTCCGAAATGACCATACTGGAAAATACATATCTGCCGGCAGTGTGTCTGCACAGAGAGAACCATTACCGCCAGCGAGCCCGGGAAATCCTGGAAACGATAGGGCTGGGAGAGCGCCTCACCCACTATCCAAACGAGGTTTCGGGAGGAGAACAGCAGAGGGCCGCCATTGCCCGCGCTTTGATCAACCAGCCTAAAATTCTCTTCGCCGACGAGCCAACCGCCAGCCTCGACATCAATTCAGCTAAAATTATCCTGGACTTGTTTAAAAAGCTGAACCAGGAACTGAAACAGACAATCGTCATGGTTACCCATGAACCGGAAGATGCCAGGTATGCCGACCGGGTGATCTGGCTGAAAGACGGGCTCATTTCCAGCGGAATTTAAGTCTCCACCCGGGGCTGAAAAAATCCTTCTTTTTCCTTCGTTTCACCTTTGATAACCATAAACAGCGGCAAAGAGGACAGTGCCAGACCTGCCCAGAATAAAAAAGGAGCCCCCGGGCTGATGTCTGAAAAACTATTGCCCAGTGGAGAAGCCAGGAAAGGCCCCAGCATACCCAGAGAAACACTAAGACCCATGGCGGTCCCGGAATAGGTAGTGCCGACCCCTTTGAACTGGACCAGCAAGGTGATACAGAGAGGCATGGCGGCACTGCGTAAAAACCCTCCCAGGATCAGGACGGCAAAAACAGAGGCACCCTGAACAAACGGCAGTGCGGCAAAACTGGCCCCCAGGGAAACCATGGACAGGATGAGTATCTTTTTATGGGACCGCAGCCGGTTCGCGATGAAGACCATAGGTATCATGCCAGCCAGGGTCGCAGCATTGCTTACAGTTATTGCCGAGTCGGCGCTAACGGCAGTCCAACCGATATCCCGCAGATAATAAGGCAAGTAACCGCTGAAGCCCATGAGAGAGCCCCATAAAGTGATCTGTATCAGGCCGATTGCCCAGACTTCTCTAATGCGGATAACCCTGGAGAAAGCCTGTCGAAACGGTACAGTGGAAATCGCATTTGATGGCGATTCGCTTTTATCGGGCTCCCGGCCTGTAAACAGCCATAACAGTCCGATCAGGATAGCCGGTGCGCTTAAGAGAAAGATCACATTCCTCCAGCCCCCCGGCAGAGGCGATAAGAGAGTGGCGGCGAACATGGTGCCGATCATTCCGCCGCCTGTCAGCGAGATATTCAGAAGGGCATTGGTGAATCCCAGTTGCTTTCGTTCAAACCAGACCGCCGTGGTCTTGGGTATTATCCCGTGAACAATCACTGAAGTCAGGCCGAATAGAAAATTGGAGAATACCAGCATCGGAAAACCGGAAGAGAATCCTCTCAATGCGGAGAAAAGACCGCCTATCAAGCAGACCACCGTTAAAGTACGCTTCAGCCCAAAACGGTCAGCCAGCAAGCCCCCAGGAAGACCGATAAACACTCCGGCCAGGGCATCGCTGCCCCAGATGAGTCCCAGAGAGACCGGATTCAAGCCAAGGTCCAGAGACATCTCTTTGAAAAGTACCGGCAGGCACATTCTTTCCAGGCCGCCTATGGTCCCGTACGTCAGCATGGCCAGCGTCAGTATGTACCATTTATATTTCGATTTAAGAATACTTATCTGAGAATCTCCTTGATTTGAAGCCTCTGCGCTCGGAAAGAAATATCAGGATGATATTTTCGAAATATTAAATAATAATGTCTGAATAGTCAATGCCCGATCAATATTTACCTAATTCCTTATTTGCCATTCATGCTTTCTTTACACTGCCTTATTATAGCATGAAACCCGAATGCCGGCGGATACTGCCGGGATGATCTCTAAAGGATGTTCGTTAGCACTGCTTATGGTAGACGATATACTTAAGCGCTGGTTGATTTGTCTGATAGCTTGTAGTATGATAGTCACTGAAATTTGGGTCTGATCTCAAATACCGGTTAATGCCTTTCAGTGCTTTTATTCAACATAGCAAATTTGTGCGTTCAGGGTTAACTGAGTTTAATATAAAGTATAGTTTTTAAGGAGGTACAAGGAAAAGCCATGCCCAGTATTTTTTGGGTGGTACCGGTTGCATGTGTGCTGACGGTAATATTCGCCATCTGGCTGATTGTTACCACTCTCAGACGCAGTCAAGGGACCCCGGAAATGAAGAAAGTAGGCGACATGATCTACGAAGGCGCCTGGGCTTTCTTGAAGCGCCAGTACAGCACAATTGGTATGATCTCGGTTATCGTCGCAATTATCATCGCTGTCATTGTAGGAGTGCTTCAGGGACAGAGAGGCATCGAAGGTATGACGGCCTTCGGCTTTGCCTGGAGGACAGGCATTGCATTCCTGGTAGGTGCGATCTGTTCAGGTGTCGCAGGATTCATCGGCATGATTATTGCCGTGAAAACTAACGTCCGCTGCGCTGCGGCTTCGCAGAAGAGCTTGAATGAAGCCGTGCAGACCGCCATGCGCGGTGCGGCCGTACCCGGGTTCCTGATCGTCGTTCTCAGCCTCATCGGTGTCACAATAATCTTCTTCGCTTACGGCGGAGCCACGAATCCGGAAGTTGCTCCTCATCTGATCCTCGGCTTCGGTTTCGGTGCCAGCTTCGTCGCCCTTTTTGCCCAACTCGGCGGCGGTATTTATACCAAGGCTGCTGATATGGGCGCTGACCTGGTAGGCAAGGTCGAAGCGGGTATTCCTGAAGATGACCCCCGCAACGCCGCCGTTATCGCCGATCTGGTAGGTGATAATGTAGGCGACTGCGCCGGCCGCGGCGCCGACCTTTTTGAGTCAACAGCCGCCGAAAACATCGGCGCTATGGTACTCGGTATTGCACTCTACGTGGCTACTGGCCTGGTAGAGTGGATCCTCTTCCCCCTGGTTGTTCGTTCCTTCGGTCTCATCGCCTGCATCTTCGGGCTCCTGAGTGTCCGCATCCGCGGTGATGAAAACCCCATGGCCGCCTTGAACCGGGGCTACTACGTATCCGTTCTTATCAGCGCGGTTGGTATGGTCGTTACTGTCTGGGCCATGCTGGGAACCGCCCCCGGCGGTTGGGGCTGGTTGGCCCTGGCCGGACTGATCGGTATCCTGGCCAGCGTAGTGGTTGTCTTTGTCACCCAGTACTACACTGAGGGCAGATACAGACCTGTCAAATCCATCGTGGAAGCTTCCAAGACCGGCCCGGCCACCAACATAGTCACCGGTGTCGCCGTCGGTTTTGAAAGCACTTTTTTCACTGCGATTATTATCGGCATTGCATTGCTCTCATCATACTTCCTGGGTTCTATGGCCCTCACCGGTGCAACCGGTTTGACTGCCATGCAGGCCGGAGCCTTTGGTACCGCTATCGCTACCATGGGTATGCTGATGACCTGCGCCTTTATTCTGACCGAAGACACCTTCGGCCCAATTACGGATAACGCTAACGGCGTCAACGAGTTCGCCCATGCCGGAGCGGAAATCAGAAGAATTACCGACCGCCTGGATGCGGTCGGCAATACCACCAAAGCCCTGACCAAGGGTTATGCCATGGTCTCTGCCGGCCTGGCGGCCTTTCTCCTGTTCCAGGCCTATCTGGAGAGGGTGTCAGTCCTGCGGGATATCAGGGTAAACGGCATTTTAGTACCGTTTGAAGAAGTTAACCTGGTGCAGCCGGATGTCTTCGTGGGCGCCCTTTTAGCCGCCATGCTGGTCTACCTCTTCTGCGCCCTGGCGATACGTGCCGTCAGTAAGACCGCTGCCAAGATTATCGAAGAGGTCCGCCGCCAGTTCCGCGAAAATCCCGGAATCATGAAAGGCACTGTCAAACCGGACTATGCCCGCGCCGTGGATATCACCGCCCGGTCTGCCCTGAGAGGCATGATCGCCCCCGGATTGCTCCCGGTTTTAGCCCCCATCGTGATCGGCGTCGTCTTCAGATACATTCCTGCCGCAGCGGGCTATGACGCTGCCATGGTTGTGGCCGCAGTCCTCATGGTAGGCACCATCGGAGGAATCATGATGGCTTCCTTCATGAACAACGGCGGTGGCGCCTGGGATAATGCCAAGAAATATATCGAGGATAACCAGCTCAAAGATGAGAATGGCAAGGTCCTCGGCAAAGGTTCATTTGCTCATGCCGCCGCTGTGGTCGGCGATACCGTCGGCGATCCATTCAAAGATACCGCCGGTCCGTCAGTCCACGTGCTGGTCAAACTTCTGGCCACTATCACCCTGGTTATGGCCCCGTTATTCGTCTAAAATTAACACAGGGTTTAAGCGAAACAGAACCCCCCTGCCCGGAAGAGCAGAGGGGTTCTGTTTCCACCCCACCCCCGGAAGCCCGGCTCCATTCCGGACTTGATCAGTAAAAGAGCCCCGATACCCGGAATCCTGAGTGACCCTCACCGCCATACTCTGCTATAATGGTCTTATGGAAAGTAAAAAGCCCCTTCTGTTGCTGGTAGACGGCAGCGCTCTGGTGCATCGCGCCTTTCATGCCCTGCCTCCTTTGACAGCTCCCAAAACCGGCGAGACCGTGGGGGCAGTCTACGGTTTTTCCATGATGCTGATTAAAGCCATCAATGATCTGAAACCCACGCATTATGCCATCGCCTTCGATCGAAAAGCTCCCACATTCCGGCACCAGATGTTCGATCAATATAAAGCCCATCGTCCGGCCATGCCGGATGAACTGGCCAACCAGTTCGGGCGGGTTCGGGACGTGATAGCTTCGTTCAGGATTCCCCTTTTTGAACTGGATGGATATGAAGCGGACGATATCCTGGGAGCGCTGGCCCAGCAGTCCAGCAGCCAGGATATGGATACCGTGATCCTGACCGGCGATGCGGATATCATGCAGCTCGTTTCACCCAGGGTAAAAGTCTATTACCCCCGCCCGGGCGGCAGTTTCTCCGACGCCGTGCTTTATGATGAGGACGCCGTAAGGCAGAGGTACGGTGTACCTCCATCCCAGATAGCCGATCTCAAAGCACTGAAGGGCGATCCATCCGATAATATTCCCGGTGTGCCGGGAGTGGGAGAAAAGACCGCCCTGAAACTGATGCAGCAGTTTGGCAGCGTTGAAGACATGCTGGATAACATTGACCGGATCGAGCCGGCCAAATTAAGAGATAAGATTAAAGAGAATGTCGAAGCTGTCAAGCAGAGCAAAGAGCTCACCACTATTGTCCGGGAAACACCGGTCAAGCTTGATCTGGATGAATGCTGCCAGCTAGGACGCTATGACCGGGCAAGAGTAGCTGATATTTTCCGGGAATTGGGCTTTAACAGCCTGCTCTCCAAATTACCGGAATCCGGAGCGGAAGCTCCGGTTTCTCCTCCCCACCATGCAATGGAAACCCGCTTTATCGAGACTCGCTATCAGGCCGTTAATACCACGGAGGCTCAGTCAATACTGGTCAGGCGTTTATCGGCAGCCAAGACCCTGGCCATTTCTACAGCCGGGTCCAGCATCAGTCCCATGTCAGCTCACATAGCAGGCATATCCCTGTCCCAGGCAGCCGGAGAAGCTTATTACATCCCGATAGCTCCGCATGGTGCAGGAACGGATGGACAGTTACCTCTGGAAATAGTCAAAGATTATCTCAAACCCCTGCTGGAAAACGGCTCTATTAGTAAATATTTCCATAACGGTAAATTCGATCTGATTTTGCTGGCTGAAAACGGGATCAACCTGGACAACCTGGCTTTTGACACTATGCTGGCGGCTTACCTGCTGGGAGAAAAGGCGCTGGGACTTAAGGAAATTGTCTTTTCCCGGCTGGGGCTGGAAATAACTCCGGCCAGCGCTCTGGTAGGCGCCGGATCCAAGCAGATCCCCCTGTTCCAGGTAGATATTGAGCAGGTCACTAATTTCGCCTGCGCAAACGCCGATATGATCGGCAGGCTGACTGATTTTCTGACCGGAGAACTCCTCGCCCAGCGAGACCTGGGTGAACTCTTTTCCAAAGTGGAGTTGCCCCTGGTCCCGGTATTAGCTGAACTGGAGCGCTGCGGAGTAATTCTGGATACGGAACTTCTAAGAGAGATGTCCGGCCGCCTGGGCGATCTATTAGCCAATGAAGAAAAAACAATCCACGAGATGGCCGGTGAGGAATTCAATATCAACTCACCTTTACAACTAGGTATAGTCCTTTTTGAAAAACTGAACCTGCCGGGCAGGAAGGTGCGCGGCAGATATTCTACCGAAGCCTCGGTACTGGAGGAACTGCGCGGCTACCCGATCATACAGCATATCCTGGACTACCGCCAGCTAATGAAATTGAAATCGACCTACATCGATGCTTTGCCCGGGTTGATCAATCCCCGGACCGGCCGGGTACATACCAGTTTTAACCAGACCCGCACCACAACGGGACGCCTCTCTTCCAGCGAGCCGAATTTGCAGAATATACCAGTCAGGGGTGAGATGGGAAGAGAAATCCGTAAAGCCTTTATCGCGCCACCCGGCTCCGTGCTTATTGCCGGTGATTATTCCCAAATTGACTTGCGGGTCCTCGCCCACCTGTCCCAGGATGAGAATTTACTGGAGGCTTTCCAGCAGGACAAGGACATTCATGCTGCCACTGCAGCCCAGCTTTTCGGCGTCAATATTGCTGAGGTAAAACCGGATATGCGCCGCCTGGCCAAGACAGTCAACTTCGGCGTCATATACGGTATGAGTGAGTTCGGCCTGGAACAGGCTACCGAGCTGTCCCGCCGCGATGCCGGAAAGTTTATCAGCGCTTATTTTGAGAAATATCCCGGCGTCGCCAGCTACCTGGAGAACACTCGTGAACAGGCCCGCCTGACAGGTTTTGTCCAGACGGTCCTCGGCCACCGGCGGTATATTCCGGAGGTCAACTCTCCCAATCGCGTGATCCGGGAAGCCGCCGAACGGATGGCCATTAATATGCCCGTTCAGGGTACTTCTTCTGATATCATTAAAGTAGCGATGATAAACCTTCACTGTGAAATTCACAAACGCAAGCTGAAAAGCCGAATGTTGCTTCAGGTGCATGATGAGCTGATCTTCGAAGTGCCTCAAGATGAAATTGAACTCATGACCCGGCTGATACGAGACAGGATGTCCAATGCTGTCAGCCTCAGTATACCCGTCAAAGTGGATATCAAGTCCGGCATCAACTGGGGCGCCATGGAGTAAGAAAGTATGCCGGAACTACCGGAAGTCGAAACCACTATCAATGACCTTAAACCCTTTGTCCTCGGTAAGCGGATTGAGAAAGTGGATGTTTTATGGAAAGGAATTATTTCCGAGCCATCAGTGGAACAGTTCAGCCAGGGTTTAAGAGGCCGGAAAATAGTCGATATTACCCGCCGGGGCAAGCACCTGATCTTTGAGCTGGACAACAATACTTTCTGGATAGTCCATATGCGCATGACCGGCTCGCTGCTCTTGAAAAGGGCAGACGAGGAGCCGGGGAATTCGGTGCGGGTGGTTATCTACTTGAATGACCAGACTGCCATTCATTTCCGGGATATGCGCCGTTTCGGCAAGATGTGGCTGGTTAAAGACAAGGATTCAGTTGTCGGCAAACTGGGACCGGAACCTCTGGACTCCCGGTTCACTCCCGTATTGCTGGAACAACTACTGCATGACCGCAAGGTCGCCATCAAAGGCCTTCTGCTGGACCAGACTCTGATTGCCGGAATCGGCAACATGTACGCCGATGAAGCTTTATATGATGCCCGCATTCACCCCCTGAGGTTGGCCAACAGCCTGACCAGAAATGAGATTTCCAGGCTGCATGCCTCTATTCAGAAAGTACTGAAGCAGGGTATCCTCAATAAAGGGGCCAGCACCGAGACTTACATACGGCCGGAAGGCGTCAAAGGAGAAGCCCATCTGAAATTCCAGGTCGCCCATAGGAAAGGCAAGGACTGCCCTGTCTGTGGAGGTCCTATCGAACGAATCACCGTCCACCAGCGAGGGACTTTCTTTTGTCCTTATTGCCAGAAATTACACCGGTACCCGACCGCTTCGCCTGGCCGGAGAAAGAATACCTCCGGCAGTGCGTCAGGGTCGAAATAGGACAAGCATTGTCATGCCGGCAGAAGGCAAGGTGTCTATCCGGTTTGGCTATTCCGAAGGTCTGGACAGGGCCGGCAAATATCTCAGGGTGGGGGCCCAACACCATCGATTTAATACCTCGCCTTTCTAAGATCCTTCGCCGGGCTGCGCCCTTCTCAAGGATGCCGATAATTCTTGTATTATGGCTGATATTTTGGATAACCTGATCAAAGTTGACAGACACAATGCCCGAGCGGCTGTGAATGCCCTGGTGAGGGCTTTCTATAATTATCCGGACCTGGTCTATTTCTTTCCCAACGATAACGCTCGAAAACACCTGGCATACTACTTTTTAAGCATGGCAGTGTTCGGCGGAGTTAGATACGGGGATGTCTATGCCACCCCCGGAATGGAGGGGGTAGCGGTCTGGTTACGCTCTGAACAATATCCCCTGACGGTATGGAAAATCCTGCGCTCCGTGCCTCTAGCGGATATTTTGCATTTTATCAGGTACGGCGGAGGGAAAATGCAGCGCTTAGGTGAGCACCTGGATTCGGTACATAAGCGATTAGCTCCCTTCGAACACTGGTATCTTGCAACCCTCGGAGTAGACCCGAGGTTTAAAGGCCAGGGTGTTGCGAGCAGGCTGCTAAAACCCATGCTCAAAAGGGTTGATAGAGAAGGTCTGCCCTGCTATCTGGAAACAGGAGATGCCAGGAATCTTCCATTATATGGGCATTTCGGGTTCAAAGTGATTGAGGAGTCCTCTATTCCTCAAACGCCTCTAACCAATTGGGCTATGCTAAGGGAAGTCCCGCGCGACCGATAAACGCCGGCCTTAAAAGACGTGTATCCGGGGGGCTCTTATCTCCTGTGGCAGTAATCCATGGACAAATGACAAACTGGCTGACAGCCAGACAATAACACCGGAGCCGGCCAGGGCTTGCTGCAGCCACCCTGCGATCGGATAAGCATTTATCACCAGAGCGACTACCACAATGCCGATGGCTGCACTCAAAAGATTCAACAAGCCGCCGAACAGGCGGAAGAAAAATCCCTCATGCCAGATAGCTTCAATCATCTTCCTCGGTATGTAAAAAATAAAGGACATAATGATGGAGGCAATCGCCAGAGCGATAAAAAATCCGGCGAAATTTTCCCAATTTTCTCCGGGCAAGAAGCTGAGTAGACTGGCGAAAAACGGATAAAAAAGCCCTGCAATGGGCAGGGCAACCAGAAAGGATACCCAGGAAAAAAAGCTCTTCACAGCCCCCTGGGTAAATCCGCCGACGAAGCTGAAAAAAAGTATGAGGACGGCAATAATATTTACTAACATGCAGCCCGACCTTATATTAACCGGTTGTGAATATGTCAACTTATATTATATTATCTTGCTTCAATCCGGAAATTTCATCTTCGCTTAAACCCAACAGCCGGCGGTAGACATATTCATTATCCTGCCCGCGAACGGGTGCGGCCCGCCTGTAAGATGCAGGGCTGTCCGCCAGCCTGATAGGTGAAGCATCTACAACAGTCCCGGCAAAATCCGGGTCAGCCGGTGTGAGAAAAAACTCCCGATCTCGCATCTGCGGGTCGTTGACCAGTTCAGCGGCATTGCGAGCCAGGCCTGCCGGTACTCCCTCTTCCTGTAAAGCAATCGCAACTTCTTCCGCCGGCAGATGCTTTGTCCATGCCTGTACAAATCTGTCCAGCGCTTCCCTGTTTCGCTGCCTGGACGCGATAGTCGCAAAGCGCTCTTCGTTCATCCAGGCAGGCTGTCCCAGAGCACGTTTGAACCCTTCCCATTCCTCCGCAGTTGAGACCTCGATAGCGCACCAGCGGTCTTTACCACGGCAAGGATACACTCCGCAAGGGACTGATCCGGCGGATGTGTTACCAACCGGCTTCGCCTCCCTGCCCCTCATCGTGCAGTCAAGAACCGCATCCGACAGCAGACTGGTCATGGTCTCGGTCTGAGATAGGTCTATAAACTGTCCCTGGCCTGTTCTTCGGCGATATTCCAGAGCGCCCAGCAAGGCCAGACTGCCGTAGAGTCCGGCAATATGGTCAGCATAGGCGTAGCCTATTCCGGAAGGCGGCTGGCCGGGATACGCGGTCAACCGGGTAATGCCGGAAAAAGCCTGGACAGCAGGACCGAATCCGCTGTAGTTCCGCCAGGGGCCGCTGTGCCCCATCACCGACATACTCAAAAATATAATATCCGGATTCAGTTTTTTCACTCCCGGATAGTCCAGTCCCCAGTTTTCCATCACCCGGGAGCTGAAATTTTCGACTATGATGTCGCTGATCTTGATCAGACGGGCGGCGATCTCAAGGCCTTGGGCGCGACTCAGATTCAAAGTGATGCCCAATTTATTGCGGTTCCAGGTATCATAATAACTGCGGCTGAATTTATCATCTGCTTCCGGCAGAAGCGGCTGGATTTTGATTACCTCTGCACCGTAATCTGCCAGCAGCCGGGTAGCGTATGGGCCGGCCAGCACCCAGCTAAAATCCAGAATACGGATGTTATGTAATACCGGTGGGTCAGGCATCGGTCTTCGGCCTCCCTGTTTATCTTCCGTATCAATGATATTATCATAATCGGGTCAGGCCATTCCAGACCTGAGGTCGCAAAGACCAGCCATGTTAACTATGCCTTTAGTGAGGAAA
>JAQULX010000011.1 GCA_028718465.1 Dehalococcoidales bacterium
GAAAGATTCCCCACGTAGATTTTCATAATCTTTACTCCTCCTGATTGATTTTGGCCCTTAGTTTAATTTGAGCCCGCTCGCTCTCTTTTAACGGGCCTTTTTTGACCCGTTATTATTTCCTGACGCACTGCACGACCAGACCGTTTTGTTACCGGCCGAAATGAATGGTTCCGGCCGGGTCCGGGAGCCTGGGCGGAATAATCAAATCCAGGCAATTTTCGAGTTTCCAGAGGCTTTTTGAAAATACGCTCCAGTTCTTTAATCATAGCCTGATCTTCTCCGGTTACCAGGGTAAAAGCTTCCCCGGTATTATTAATCCTTCCAGTCCGGCCGATACGGTGAGTATAGGCATCGGCAGTATCCGGCATATCGTAATTAATGACATGCGAAATACTCAAGACATCCAGCCCCCGAGCGGCGATATCCGTGGCTACCAGTATTTTCAGAGAACCGTCCCGAAAACCATCCAGGGCCGCCTGACGCTTATTCTGAGGCATATCACCCTGCAAGGAAGCTACTTTGTAGCCGGATTTCGCTAGTTGCTCAGCCAGCCTTTCCACCCGGTGCTTGGTGCGGGTGAACACGACTACCGATTTGGTATCGGTAGAACATAATATCTCCTTTAATAAGGCTGTTTTCAGGTGCGGCTGGACTGGAAATATAGCATGGGAAACACTCTCTACCGGAGCCGAATGCCCGATTTTAATTGTCAGAGGATCGTGCAGCACTTCCTGTACCAGCCGCCGGATATCTTCCGGCATGGTAGCTGAAAACAATAATGTTTGATGCGGGCTGGTGATGCATCTGACAATGTTCCGGATATCCGGCAGAAAGCCCATATCAAACATCCGGTCAGCCTCATCAATGATCAAGACCTCGATCCTGGATAAATCCACACTCCCTTTCAGAAGATGGTCCAGCAGACGGCCCGGGCAGGCCACGATTATTTCCACTCCCTGGCGTAAAGCCCGGTTCTGCTGCTCCATGCTGACTCCACCGTAAATTGATGTGCAGCGCAGTCCGGTATAACGGGCTAATACATTGATAGTTTCACAGGTCTGTTCCGCCAGTTCCCGGGTAGGTGAGACTACCAGAGCCCCGACCTGGCCCCGCTTGCCGTTTATTAAACGATGCAGTGTCGGCAGCACGAAAGCCGCTGTTTTACCCGTCCCGGTTTGGGCCAGACCGATGATATCCCGACCTTCCATGATCGGAGGAATAGACTTTATCTGTATCGGCGTGGGATTGGTATAACCCTGAGCCCGCACGCCGGACATTATTTTAGGACTAAGATTAAAAGATTCGAAATTCATTAAACTCCTTGGTATATTTTTCAATATTATTTTCTGTTGATTTATTTTAAAAATTGGACAGACTACCAGTATCTAGCCTGCCGTTTGAGAAAAACTGTTTTTACCGACTTGCTTTAATAGCATAATAACATTCCCGGCAGTATACCGGCCGACCGTCCTTAGGTTCGAACGGCACTTGGGTATTCTTGCCGCACTGGGCGCAGGTAGCGGGGAACATCTGGCGTTCTGATTTAAAACCAGGCTGCGGGCTCTTCAAGTTACTGCTTTTCATCTGGCGATCCTTTCGAGCTTGACGGCAGGAAGGACAGCGCTTAGGAACATTGAAATGACCTTTGGCCTGATAAGCCAGTTGCTCTTCCATTGTAAAAGTAAAAGTAACGCCACAATCAAAGCAGTTAATGGACTTTTCTTGCAGACTCATAGAATGACCTCCTCATTATGTATTTAGTTTGAGTTTGGCCATTCAACACCAGAGGAAATCTTTTGGAAGAATTTACGCAGTATTTAATAACCTAACCTAAAACCTCACTTTTACAATATACCATTAATGAGCCATTTGCAAATACAGGCTCATTCCGTCGGATACCTTAGGAGAATTTAAATAGGATGTATCGATTATTTGTAAACCGCTGGATATCAGAGTACAGTTAAAGAGTAGTTCCCGTTTAAGTATTCACTCAAATATTAATACTTCTCAATCTACTTGAGCCTAAGGTGTGACCGGAATTCAGGCGAAAATATCCGCCAGAGCCATCCGGAAGCATTTAATATAACGCGTCCCGGTCTGTAACAGCATATATTCTTGATATTCGGTTAATTTGGTCAGGCACATCAAGTATATTCCCATATCCTTCAGGTAAACCAGAATATTGTATGTCTATTTAGTATCGGGATTGTTTTAGTTTTTCAGAATGAGGAGGGGCGTGTGGGGCAAAGGTCAATGAAAGTATCCAAGGATCAGGAATTCGTGGCGTCCGATAGATGGAAATGCGATAGAAGCCCCAGCGGAGCTCACTACTGGCTAATTCAAAGTGGTCAGATGACCTGCAAGTATTGTGACTTCAGTAAGTCGGTAGACACCAATCGCTATGGATATACCAGGCCAGCGGCAAAGCAAGCAAAACAGAGATCATCCAGAACTATATAGAGGAGCCTCTTTAAGCTTTCTCAATTAGTTCGTCTTTCCTCATTCCCGGTTAATTCATCTAAAACCAGCCAGCCTTCTTTTAAGGCTCTGATAATTGCTTCAGTGCGGGAACTCACCTGTAACTTGCGGAAAATATTAACCAGATGAGTCTGAACGGTGCGTTCACTAATGCCAAGCTGGTTGCCAATTTCCTTATTGCTCTTGCCCTGGGTTACCAGGTTAAGCACCTGCAACTCTCGGGGATGTAATTCCTGCTCCTGTCTCATCCCGGCTTTGCCGGATGCCAGATTTAAGAGGATCTTTCCAGTAACATTGAGTTCAAAAACACTGCCTCCAGCATGGACCATGCGAATAGCGTGGATAATTTTTGCGATAGTAGAATCTTTCATCAAATACCCTGCCGCTCCAACTCTTAAGGAATCCAGCACATATATAGGGTAGTTATAGGCGCTAACCATCAGAATAGCTGTATCCGGAGAGAGTTTCCCAATCTGTTTAGCGGTCTCAATTCCGCTCAGCCCGGGCATTGATATATCCATTACGGCCACATCCGGTAGCAAACTTTTCGCAGACTCCATGGCCTGCAAACCGTTTCCCAGCGTGGCAATTACTTCAATATCAATCTCTTCGCTTAATAACCGGGTCAGACCTTCGCGAAATGTGGGATGATCATCGGTAACCATTACTCGAATTTTTTTCATTTGCTCCCAAACGCCGTACATCCGTACTCTCTTATCATACACCATAATTCGTAATAAAGTTGTATTGGAATAGTATCGAGGTTATATTACTACGCCTGAGAGACGAAGCGGTTCCTTGTTGCCGAAAGCTATCGGAGATTGATACTACATATCCGGCAATTATTATAAACCACCCTGTCGTTCCTCATATTCAATTCCCGCTCGTTCCTGTAGTAGTTACTTTATTATCAGGCCGTCTAAGGAGAAATAACTTCCCCTCCAGCGCTTCTCCACGCGCTGCTTTCCCATGACCAGAGGGGCTGGCTGCACCTGGGACAGATAATTTGCAGAGTATTTTTGAAACCTTGCGTTTGTCCTCTAATGAGTCTCTGACATTTAGTACAGTAGGTTTTTTTGATAGGCAATCTTATTAATGGGCCGCTTTTTCCAGTAAAGTCCGCCTTGTTAGTATTATTGGTTTTTACATATTCGTGTGGTCTCATTATAACTCTCCTTTTTAACCCCTAAATAGTCCCGGGTCTAGTATTTCCTGGCTCTTAGAGATCTTTTTAGTCTCTTATGTCTGGCTACCTTCTGTCCTTTAGTAAGTTGTGAACCTCTCTTAAATTTTTTTAATGTCGGCATTCTGTATCTATACCCCCTGCATTTATTGGCTGATCTATTTAGTCGAGGGATGGGTATCGATTACTTCAATTTCTTGTTTACACATTGGCCGGAGATTCTGCGAAAATGGCGAGGAAAAACCAGTGATTACCCGGGCCAGGTTGGTATTATACAGATAAAGTATACCTGATGTTGGCTTGAGGTACTATCTACCTGCCCTGCTTTTTATAAAGCAATTACTGCAATAGACTGGCTCGCCTTTACGGGGCTGAAATGGTACCTGGGTCACTTTACCACATTGAGTACAGGTTACCTGAAATACCTGTCGGCGCGAGAGAAAATCCTCACTGGCATTCTCATTTGTGACATGCCTGGTTTTTTTAGCAAGACGGCACGCGGGACAACGACATGGCGCGTTGGGGAAACCTCGAGAAGCGTGGAACTCTTGCTCGGCAACCGAAAAAGTGAAGGTTTTCCGACAATCGATGCATTGAAGTAATTTTTCTGCAAAGGCCATTGAATGCACCCCCGTATATTATTTGGCTCAACTTGGGGTCATCCAATGCTTTTGCGGTATATTTTAAAACACTCAGTACGAGATAAACCTAAATCAAACCACTCTGTAACGGTACTCTCTAAATGCATAGATTGCAAATGCTATCTCAATACGGCTTATATCGGAAACCCCTAAAAAAACTTAAAATAGCTCGTATTTGTAAACTGCGGAATAACAGTGTAGAGTTATAGAGTGATTTCCAGTGAGATTGTCTTGTGATCTTTGATGTTACTACCCCATTTACGCCCTGATGGCTTCAGGTGAATAGACAATACACAAGGAAATAATCGCCAGCTCAAAGTAATTCCTCACAAGATGGGATCGTACCTGTTTCTGATATCCTTCCGGTGCAGCCAGATATGCCAGCCATCACTCAAGCCGTTTGGATAGCCCGGTACATCTCCCAGGGTTATATTGAATGAAAGAATCGCGGAGAGAGATGATGAATGTGGGATATATAGTTCAATGAAAGTATCCGAGCACAGGGAGTATATTGACTCCAACCGCTGGAAATGTAATCAAAGTCCAAGTGGAGCCCATTATTGGATTATCCACAGCCAGAAAATGACCTGTAAATATTGCCACTATTGCAAACAGATAAATACCACCGGGGCTGGATGCCCTAATCCGGAAACCAAGTAAGTAGCTCGGTAATCTACCTGAGCCCCCACGGATATGAACCTTGAACCATATCGATAACAATGACACACAGGAAAGCATTGGGAGATTGCGAATGGAACAGTCAGGACGAGAAGCCGCAGAACGGGAAATTATTAGAGCTATTACGGCGGATGAGCAAGCAAATACTTTTTACTACCAGGTAATAAAGCGTTTCGTCTCCGGAGGACCGGCTAACCCCAAAGGCAAGTTCGGCGCCTACGGACTGAAAGAGATTGATGCCGCCTGGCTTAAACTCAATGATACTGGCAAGAAGCTCCGCAGGGCTTACATGAAGCTTTACAGCGCTTCTCTATAGTACCTTTAAAATGAATAGCTGTCACTCTTTATTAAGTCTTTATATCTATCAGGGGTGAACTCGGCCGCGATTCCGGATAAAATCTATATTATAGGATGTTAAATATGCGCATCGGAATCCTGGAACTCATGAGTGCCGGCAAGACCCGTAATTGGGGCCATACAGCATATAATTTTCTGGTTACCAAGCAGTACGCCAGTATTATGCCGCAAGCGGTCAGCGTCTGGTGCCGCAATCTGGGACATCAGGTCTTTTATGCCACCTATTATGGTAATCGGGACCCCAAAAAGCTGCTGCCCCAAGACCTGGATGTGGTTTTTATCTCAACATATACTCAAGCCAGCGCTCTGGCTTATGCCCTGGCCAAACTGTATCGTCTGGAGAAAACCCTGACAGTTATCGGCGGTCCTCATGCCAAACAATTCCCGGAAGATTGCTTGCGTTTCTTTGACATCGTAGTAGGTGATTGTGACAGGACGCTGATAACTGAGATTTTAAGGGATAAACCCCGGGCCCAGATCCTCACCAGTGGGCGGCCTCTGAATAATATTCCCGGCGTCGAGAAACGGATGCCGGAAATCCGCGCCTCAACTTTTCTGAGAGGTAAGCCTTTTCCTTTCACTTCCATCCCCATAATAACCAGCACTGGCTGTCCTAATTCTTGTGATTTCTGTATTGATTGGAATAATCCCTATACCCTTTTACCTTTGGACCAACTGGAAGCCGACATGCGATTTATCTTTCAACATTTCCCCAGGGTGATCATCGGTTTGCATGACCCTAACTTCGCGGTAAAATTCGAGCAGGTCTTTAACGTACTGGAAAATATACCCCTCCGGAAAAGAAATACCTATATCATGGAGGCTTCACTGGCTGTCTTGAGAGGCGCCAGATTGAAGCGATTGAAAGGCCTGGGAAATTTCTATATTATTCCCGGCATCGAGTCCTGGGAGTCTTATTCCAGCAAGGTGGGAGTTGGACCGGTAATATCCCCTCGTGTAAAATTGAACCAGGTAATTGAGCAGCTTAATAATATTCGCCCCTTTGTAAGCGGAATACAAGCCAATTTCATCTTTGGCCTGGATGCGGATAGCGGAGATGAACCGGTGGAACTGACACGGGAATTCGCCTCACGGGCTCCGTTCGTGATGCCGAATTTTAATATCCCGGTCCCTTTCGGCAATACCCCGCTCTATGACAAATACCGGAATGAAAACCGTATTCTGACTGCGATGCCGTTTACTTTTTATTACATGCCGTATCTGGTATTCAGGTTAAAAAATTACGACGTGGCGACTTATTATAAAAAGCTCATCGAGCTCATTTCTTTCGTCTCCAGCGGAGACATGCTGCTGCAAAGATTGAAGAGTTCTCCTTCCCCGTTTCCGTCTGGATACAATCTGGTAAAAACTCTGGGCAACCGGCAAATGATCAGAAAATTAAGTGAGATTGTAAAGATGATAGAAACTGATTCGCAGTTTAGGGCGTTTCATGAGCATGAGACTGAAGTGCTGCCAGAATTTTATCATCGTCAGTATGAGAATTTACTGGGACCTTATGCCAGTCTGATTTCCAGGGAAGAGAGGAAACCGATTCTAGCCGGGCCGAAAACGAAAGAAACGGCCAATTCCGCGATTAGCGTCTAATATCCTGAAATCGGCGCTTGAAAATATTTGCATTAGGGTAACAAGTGGAGCAGAAAATGAAGAGACAGGAAGAAAATACAGCCGCAGAGACTTCGCGCATTGAGAAGCTCAAAATCGAAGAAGCGAAGTTACTGGCAAAAGAACAAGCCAGGACCCAGGCCTATTTAGCCCGAGAGCGAGAAATTGAAAAAGCGCAGAAGATCAAGGAAGACCAGCGGACCAGGGACCGGGCGGATGAGGAATCCCGAGAGCTAGCGAAAGAGAAAGTCCGGAAAGAAGCCTACCAGGCCAAAGAGAAAGCGATCTCCGATGACCTGGAAGCCAGAAGGCAAAAAAATAAGAAAATCGATTAGATAAAGGCTCTGGATTTTCCAGTTTAACGCAGGTTTACCACAGGGTCCAGGTAAGCCGGGGTAGTCCGTTGGAGATGCAAAACTGCCCCTTTGGCCGCTTTCACTTCCAGGGCAAATGTATAATGGGTCCCCGGGAAAAGGGAGACTCTCATTACCGGAAGGTCCCCAATTGGTGCCATCAAACTGTGGCCAACCAGCTTTGACCATACCTGGAACAACCCCGCTAGAAGAATCTTTTCGATTACTTTTACCCGGCCGAGCCAGTAATAGAATTCATTAGTCAAGCGGATTCACTACTCTTCCCATAAATAATACCGTATTGGTATCAATATCTCTGATAAGGAAAAGAAAGGGGCGTTCCATTGTAAATTCCACTGGTCCCCCAGGCATGACTCCCGCTATAGCTACTGCTGTGGCCGCAGCAGCTTCGGTACCCAGTTCATCGACAGCTATGAACGCATCATGATACACTTCGCTGATAGAGCCGCCTCCCTCTACAATACCGGAAAAATCCGCCCCGCCTGTGAAGGCAATCGGCATCCCCATTTTGGAGAGAGTTTGTTTTAGAATGGACTTCGAGGCGAATTTGAATTTCGGCATGCTCAGTATTACCTGCCTGGATTCCAAATTATTAAGGATCTCCTCGAGTTGTGAGTATTGCAGAGAATTTTCAAATTTCTCGAACTGCCCCTGTTCCGGAAGTAAAACTACCATCGACAGTTTTCGGTTTCTATACAGAAGTTCGACCGCCTGGTATCCATCACCCTCCGCATAATCAAAGTATTCCGTTTGATGCATCATTGGCACCGTTACCTGACCGTTTAACAGGTTGAATTGCCCGTCGCTTGTGTTCTTTTCATCGAATTGAAAGAACCAGTTTGCTTTGAAATAAATAGCATTGGTCAGTACAAGAAAAACGCTCGCATTAATAGAACCTTCCGGCAATAATTCTCGGATCTTGTTTGCTGTCTGTTCGCTGACCCAGTCGTTGATTGTAAGGCGAGACTTTTCCGGATCTCTCGCAAAATCAAGGGTTTTCATACCGGCGCCGTAATTTTCTGCCAGCACATCAAGAAAGTCGGGTAAAAACTTTTCACCCCTTTGGCCCCAAATAGCATTAACGTTTTTTAATATAAAGCCCATTTTATCCTGGTTTTCAGTCTCTTGCCCCCGACTCTCAAGTGCTAGTGCCACACTGTTAAAAGCTGGATGTAATTCTTCCTGTGGGAGAGTGAAACAAAGGGTTTCAGCCATCTGTTTTTCCGTCTCGCCGCGGGCTCCGGCATAGGTCATAGCCAGCGCTGATGAAATACTATAGGGTGAATAAAAGATATTCCCGGTTTCTTTTTGTCGTAAAGCATGGTACAGATCGAAAGCGAATTCACCGTTACCTTGAACAAGTGTTGTAAGTTGAGTGTCGGTAACATATGGAGATATTATCCTTGACTGGTTCGATTTTACTGTCTCGAAAGATACCGGTTTTACGGTTGGTGTCGTTGTAGTCGGTGTTCCCGTAGTTGTGGATGTCGTCACCGGAGGCGTTTCCGTTTGGGCCGTGTTGGAGCATCCAAACAGACTTACCAGCATAATCAATGTTAGAAGGGAAGCTAATATCATCTTCATTTTATTTCACCATTTAATATAGAATATCTTGATATTATATACGTTCATAATTTCATTTGATTACATTTTTTCAAAGAAATAATGCCTGTCCAAAGTTATATGGCTATGATTGGCTTTGCCCCTGCATTAAGTATAACGCTAAAAGCCTGATGGTAGTTAGGGTTTATAACCGATTTAACAAGCCTTTGAATTAGCCATATAAGATAACAATCTATATAGCGCAAGAAGTGACTGCTATAAACAGGGCGTCATGCCGGAGCCTGATAATAGTGTCATGCTGAAAACCCCCTCTCTCCTTCATTAATCTCTAATCATTATTCTCCCCCTTCCCCCACGGACCATCCCCAGGAGGGGCTGAACCCGGGGCGTATAAATTTTTCGCGTTACATATAAAATGTATTGATTGGGCCTCTTTAATCCACCATTCGAGGACTAGGTCCTGTATTGTAGAAAATGAAGTTATCCTGATATAACACGGATGCACAAAGCTTTTAATATACGTTCGATGCGCCTCTTGACAAACAAAATCCGATATCATAATCTTGGATAATGTGCATATGTTCAAAATATTAAAAGGAAAAAATGATGAATTCTAATGACTCTATGGTTGCCAATGAAAAACTGAAAATTATGAGGCATTCCGCCAGCCATATCATGGCCGAGGCTGTAAAGTCTATTTTCCCTGATGTTAAATTTGGTATTGGTCCGGCCATTGAAAACGGTTTCTATTATGATTTTGAATTATCCCGCACATTGGTTCCTGAAGATTTGCCGATAATTGAAGCCAGGATGAAGCGAATTATAGAAGCTGACTCGGTTTTCGTTCACAGAGAGGTTACCAGGGAAGAAGCGCGAGAACTATTTAAAGATCAACCCTATAAATTAGAGTTGATTGCAGAATTACAGGATAACAAGTTGGGAATTTATACTCAAGGTACGTTTACAGATCTGTGTCGTGGTCCTCATGTCCGCTCTACTCATGATGTTAAAGCTTTCAAATTGGTTAATTTTGCCGGAGCGTATTGGCGTGGCGATGAGCACCGTCCGATGCTTCAACGTATATATGGTGTGGCTTTCGAAAGCCAGCGAGTCCTGGACGAATTTTTGAAGAAACAGGATGAGGCTCTAAAGCGGGATCATCGACTGGTTAATAAGCAATTGAATCTGTATACGGATCCCGAAGAAATCGGTGGCGGCCTCATAATCTATAACCCCAAAGGCGGACGCATCCGGGCTATAGTAGAAGAATTCTGGCGACAGGAGCATTTTGCCAATGGCTATGAAATTCTTTACTCGCCGCATATCGGTTTAAGCAAGCTTTGGAAAATCAGCGGCCATCTGGAAAATTATAAAGAAAACATGTACTCACCGATAGATATTGATGAACAGGAATATTTTCTCAAGCCGATGAATTGTCCCTTCCATATCCTGGTATATAAATCGCAGCCCAGATCGTACCGGGATTTGCCGCTGCGCTGGGCAGAATTGGGTACAGTCTATCGCTATGAACGAAGTGGTGTTTTGATGGGACTGCTGCGGGTACGGGGATTTACCCAGGACGATGCCCACATCTTCTGTACCCTGGAGCAGATGGATACTGAAATCTCTGAAGTTTTGCGCTTTTCGCTTTATATGTGGAAGATTTTTGGCTTTGATAATTATAATATTTACCTTTCGACCAAACCGGCTAAAGCGATCGGTACGGATGAACAGTGGGAGAAAGCTGAGAAGTCTTTACGCGAGGTTTTAGACAGAGAAGGATTACCTTACAAAGTTGATGAGGGTGGGGGCGCCTTCTATGGGCCAAAGATAGACATTAAAATAGTCGATGCGCTGGGCCGGGAATGGCAAATGTCCACGATCCAATTCGATTTCAATTTGCCCGAACGTTTTAGTATGGAATATACCGGACCGGACGGCAACCCTCACCGTCCTTATATGGTGCATCGAGCCCTGCTGGGTTCTTTAGAGAGATTTTTCGGTATGATGATTGAGCATTACAGCGGTGCATTCCCGGTCTGGATGTCTCCGGTTCAGTCGGTCATAATTCCAATATCTGATGAGCACGTAGAATATGCCCGTAAACTGGAATCTGAACTTAAAGCCAGCGACATTAGAGTTACAGTGGACGATCGGTCCGAACGCATGAACCAGAAGATACGTCAGTCCCAGATGGAGAAAGTTCCCTGCATGCTCATTGTTGGAGAAAAAGAGGTCGCTTCCGGCACGGTCTCTGTGCGGCTGCGCACTGGTGAACAATGTCCCGCTCAACCCTTTAGACAGTTTAAAGAAAATTTGCTTAAATCTATTAGCGATAAAACACGGGAGGTTCAGATTGGTTAGGAAGGGTGAAAATAGCCTGTATTACGAACAGGTAAAGTTCATACTCACAGCGATTATAAATGCTTTAGCAAGATTACACTATGAAGGCAAAGGATGTAATTATGCATATTACTCGATTAGATAAAGTGGAAAAAGTAATACCTCAAATGGAAGGTGCCAAAGGCATTTTTAAGCAGGTTCCAATCTCAAAAGCTGATGGAGCGCCTGCATTTTCCTTCCGTGTGTTCACCATTGAACCGGGAGGTCATACCCCCCTTCACCAGCATCCATTCGAACACATGAACTATATAATCAAAGGTAACGGAGTTGTGGTCACGAAAGACCAGGAATATGCGATAAAGGAAGGGGATTTTGCCCTGGTTTTACCCGGCGAAACACACCAATTTAAGAACACCGCAAAAGACCTGGATTTGGTCTTCATTTGCGCAGTTCCCAAAGAATACGAGTAATTTTTATGTTTAATGGATACCTTTTAAAAAGTCGGCTATCTCACTGCTTATAAGGGGAATACTTGAGTAGATGCTCGTATGAGTTTCCGGAAGCCATTTTAAAGTCGGTTTCCCACAGGCTTCCCAGAATTCCAGAGCAGCTTGCTTCGGGATAATCTCATCCTGTTCGGCATTTATCATTAATACTGGTCGTCCTCGCAGATGCCTGGCAAAAGTTAAGGGATCAAATAAAAAACACTCTTTAGGCGGCGCCACATTTTCTATCCCCTTTTGAGCAATATCTGATAAATAAGATGGAAACTGGCTGTAAACCTGATGGCACTCCTCGCGGGTGCAGGTATGCCCGGTTTTAATAACCTCTTGAGCTCCTGCCCAGGAAAGTGCTTCCAGATTCCCGCCGGTTACTATAAATACACCCTTCTCTATCCGCAAATCCATTGCCATAACTATGGATGAAATCATTCCTCCCATGCTAATTCCTACCACTCCCATTCTGGCTGTATCCAATTCTTTTCGAGTAGCGACCCAATCCAGCGTTCTCCGTATATCTGCAACCGATGATTGATATAACTCCAGCCATTCTTTAATTGAAAGTGGTAGGAATTGGCCCTTTAGATCTGCTGGTATTCTTAGGGAATGAAACGCTAAATATAGCACCATGGCAGATATCCCCTGCCTGACCAGGTGCCGCGCCAGCATCAGACAGGGAGTTAAACTCGCGTCTCCAAATCCAGGGACCAGGATGGCTAAAGGCATCCCTTCAACAGCCGATGGGGTGAAATAATCCCCGCAGACAGTATTGCCTTCTGGATACCTGGCCAGGTAAGCAGCGGGAAAAGTCACTTTATAGTGAGACCATTGAGAAGTTGAGGCTATCTGGATAATTTCAAAATTGGAACCGGGAGAAGTATACTCATATGGATGCATACTGGCTAACCTCCAGATATTATGTTGCCGTGGAGAAGAGGAGTATGTGAATTTCCCCTGGTAATATTATGTGCAATATCATGCCCGGTTGATAGTGTACTATACCCGATACGTTCTTCAGGGTGCTATTTCTCTGTTTTTTGCAGTTTATGGCGCAGTACAACGATAGTACTGTCTAATCTTAAACTGATAATCCCGCTCAGGTTTTTCATTATCAGGTATCCCATGTGGCAATTCTCATCACATAAGCGTCTCAAGTCAGCACCCTTTATCTGAAGTACGCTGGCAGGCTCGATAACTCGCGCGGTGGAGGTGCGGATCCGTACCGGACACAGCGGAGCCCAACCGAATGTTTCCCCTTTACTTAAAGTATGAACAATAATTTTGGATTGTCCATCTCCCAGAGGAATTTCAATCTGGATGGCTTCATTTCCTCCTTCCAGTAAAAATACATCCTCAGTAGTTTTAAGAGGATCGAATAGTATAGTACCCGCTGCATAGGACTTCTTTGTGCACAGTTTGGCAATTTCAGCCAACTCCGTTTCTTCTAATCCGGTAAATAAATTGTACCCGCGGATGTCTTCAGCTTTCAACATACTCCTATCCTCCTCTAAGGTACTTTCTATACTTTTAGTATATCCTTTTCTTTCTCCTTGCAGCTTTTAAGAAGACCTTCATCTCGCTCTTCATGTTCAATATAGTAATTGAAGCCTTTCAAACACTCGGGTGTACCCAGGGGACAACTGGATAGAAATTCGATAAACTTGGCCAGCCTCTTAAGACTATCAGCGCTTAAAGTGTGCTCCATACCGCAGGCATCCTGTTCAGCGATATCCGGGTCTATATTTAGTATCCAAATTAAAAATCGGCGTATAGTTTCATGTCGTAAATTAACATCCCGGGCTATGATATCTCCCTCTTTAGTAAGCTCGACACCCTGGTATTTTTTATGTCTGACTAAACCGGCTTTGGTCAGTTTCATTAAAGCCTGCGTTACGCTGGGTGCTTTGATGTTTAACACCCGGCTGATATCGGTTACCCGAACCGTATCTCTTTCCTTTGCCAGTAATTTAATGGCCTTGAGATAATCTTCAGTACTGGCTGTCTGTCTCGTCGTTCTCACCACATCCCCCATGTTTATCCCCGCATACTCTCGATACAAAAGCATGTACATCAACATCAGGAATATGCCCCGGATTTTTCGGATTCATCGTATATTCAACGGCAGTTTTAGATTAGGTCTTCTCCATCTTAATTCACAATATCTCCTGGAAATTATCCCAGGCTGAAGTCATTGAATTGCCTCCCCTTGTTTGAGCTAACAACAATGCCTTGATTACGGACACATGTCCATAATCAAGGATATGATTTCTAATTCTTTTTGTCAACACTTTTTATATTTCCCTTGACAAACACATTTCGATGTATTAATCTTGAATTGTGGTCATATGTTCATTATATATAAACACAATATGAGCATATGCCCAATATGATAAAGGAAAAGAGGATGGGAAGACGCACATTATACAGGCGGGCAGGCTATCTGCCTTCAGTGACATTTTTCAACTCTGGATATGCAGACCGGATTCAGAGATATCCGGATGGGACTTTTTCATACTGCTACGGCAGGTAGATGCCTGTGCCATAGTTTTAGATTTAATTACATTTGGAGGTAAAAAATGAAAATTGCAATTTCAGCTACCGGAACCAATCTTGAGGCTATGCTGGACCCCCGCTTCGGCAGATGTCAGTATTTTATATATGTGGATCTGGAGACTCTCCAGTTTGAAGCCGCAGAGAACTCAAGTGCTTTGGCCGGAGGCGGCGCCGGAATTGCTGCGGCTCAGGCCATCGCAGCTAAGGGAGTGGAAGCAGTAGTCACCGGCAATTGCGGCCCCAATGCTTACCAGGTATTATCGGCCGCCAAAATCAAAGTTATCACTGGAGCTTCTGGCAAGATAAAAGATGCTATCCAGGACTACAAGAATGGAAAATACCAGGCCACTACGCAGCCTAATGTTCCCGGCCATTTTGGCATGGGAGGAGGAGCAGGCGGTAGAGGTAGAGGTATGGGGGGCAGATGGGGAACCGGCAGAAGCTAAAAATTTTCAGGAGGTTAGATTATGCCTAGAGGAGACGGAACCGGCCCCCCACGCGGGGCCACCGGCAGAGGCGGACGCATGAAAGGCACTAATCCCGGAGCGGGACCCGGCGGAAACTGCATCTGCCCAGGTTGCGGAGAAAAGATGTCGCATAAACAGGGAGTCCCCTGCTATAATTTGAGGTGTCCAAAGTGCGGCACAAAAATGGTGAGGGGATAAGCTTCTAATTAATATATGGGCGCGTATATAAAAAATCATTAGAGAGCTTTAATCCAACTCATGTTGGCCGGGAAAGATCCCGCAAGTTCTTGAACGAAGAAAAAGAAAAAGTCGGGGAGTGATGCCTTTTCCCGAAATAAACTATAAAATTCCGAGATCCACTACCATTAAGGAGAAGCCAAAGTGCAAGAACTAATCAAGGAATTCATGGAGCAAAAGCGGTTCGCTGTAGTCGGTGCTACGGATAATCCGCAAAAGTATGGGCATCAGATCGTAATGAATTTACAAAAACGAGGTTACGAGGTATATCCGGTTAATCCCCGACTCACAGAACTGGAAGGCCTTAAATGCTATGCCAGTCTGGCGGAAATCCCGGTTAAGGTGGATGTAGTGGATTTTGTGGTTCCACCCAGAGTAACCGAGGAAACTCTTAAGCAGTGTCAGGAATTGGGATTAGACCATATCTGGCTTCAGCCCGGTTCCGAAAGCGAGACCGCTATCGCTTTTTGCCAGGAGAACCATTTAAAGGTAGTTCATAGTGTATGTGTCATGATGAATTAGGTTTATTGACCTGGCGTTAGTATTGGGAAGAATCGAGTTACTATTTATCATCATCAAAAACATATGAAGAGAAAAAATGAAAACTGGAGGAAATGATTTAATGGTAAAGTACGCTATCCCGGTTAGTGGAGGCAGAGTTTGTCCGCACTTCGGGCATTGTGAGCAATTCGCGTTGATTGATGTTGATGAAACCAGTAAAGGAATTGTAGGCAAGAAAATGGTTACCCCGCCGCCGCATCAACCCGGGCTTCTCCCACCCTGGCTGGCCCAGCAGGGTGTGAATCGAGTAATTGCCGGTGGCATGGGAGCTCATGCTCAGGAGTTATTCCAGCAAAATAATGTCGAAGTTATTATGGGAGCTATGGAAGACGATCCGGAGAAAGCCGTTTTGAGCCATTTGAACGGCGTACTGGAAACCGGTGACAATGCCTGCGATCACTAGATCGCGAGGGTATTAATGTCAGAGGAAGAGAACATTAGAAGTAAGGTAGATAGGCATGGTGTCCAGTGGAATAAAGCCTATTTCGGAGGCGGTCTTCATTTTCAAAACTGGTTAAGCCAGGTGATAGAGTTGAAGGGCAGAGAGAATGTGGAAATTGAAGAAGTCGATTCGAGCGGATTTCCCTGCTTCAAGGAAAGTGATGAGAAGATGTACCGCATCTGGATAAGGAATAATGATACGAATAAGAACACTTAATTGTAGCGAAGTCTGATACCAAAACTGCCCATGGCATTTGTGGTTGCTCTAGCGAGAGCGGGGAGGTGTAGAATGTGTCTGGCTAAGGTTTTTTTAAATACCAGAAGAGATCAAGCAGTATTGCAGGATATCGCCCGGCTAAGAATACAGGATGGCCAGGCAGAGTTAGAAACTCTATCCGGTGAAACCAGAATGATACTGGGTAAGGTCACGGAAATTGATTTTATGACTTCGAGTATAATCCTTGATGTTACCATGAACGAGCTTAATATCGTCTGACAGAGACTCGGGGTCAATGCAAATTAAGTATCCAGCTAGTCTAACAGTTTAAACGGAAGATTTAAAATGAACAATACCCCCTTTAATAATCTGGCTTCTGAATATGACGCCTGGTTTGATGAGAAAGGGAAGCTTATCTTTGAGATCGAGGTGAAGGCTTTCCAGGAAATCTTGCCTGGTCTACCGAAACCCTGGTTAGAGGTCGGGGCTGGCAGCGGCCGTTTTGCTCAAGCTCTGGGAATCGATACCGGGGTTGAACCTTCGATTGAAATGGTCAAGATTGCCAGGAGCAGAGGAATCAATACCTTCTTGAGTAAAGGCGAACAACAGGTCTTTGAGGATGCATCCTTCGGCACAGTATTTCTGATTACTACTCTCTGCTTCCTGGAATCTCCTCTGGATGTACTCAAAGAAGCCCACCGCATCATAGTACCTGGAGGCAAAATAGTATTGGGGGTGATCTTGAAGGATAGTCCCTGGGGGAAATACTACGAGCAGAAGAAACTGGAAAGTCACCCCATTTATAAGTACGCCACTTTTTACCGGTGCAGTGATGTAGCCAGGTTGACATTAAAGGCCGGCTTCATGGGGGAGAGAATTATCTCAACCCTGTTGCAGAGTCCAGGTGAAGTACGGTACCCAGAAGATCCTAAAGAAGGCTATTACACTGAGGCAGGTTTTGTGATAATCGTGGCCGCAAAACCAGGGCAGGATTTCTCTCTTAACACCGACTCAGCCTAATGTCCTGACAAAAATGAGAATTGAAAACGAGTAATTTTCAGAAGGCGCAACATGGCAGTTTTACCTATCCGTCATTTCCCGGCTGACCCGGTATTAAGACAAAAAGCTAAGCGGATACACGCGATCACTGACTCAATTCAGCGGCTGATCGGCGATATGATTGAGACCATGCAGCAAGCCAGAGGAGTCGGACTGGCAGCTCCCCAGATCGGAGTGGGGCTCCGGGTGATAGTGCTCCAGATGCCGGAAGAACAACCGGTGGTGATCATTAACCCGGAAATAACCGAACACAATGGAGTACAGGTGGTAACTGAAGGTTGTCTGAGCGTTCCTGGTTATTACGGAGAAATCCAACGTTCGGCATCAGTCACGGTCAAAGGGCTGGACCGCCATGGAAAGAAAATAAAAGTGAAGGCTACCGGCCTGCTGGCAGAGGCGCTGGAACATGAGATAGACCATCTGAATGGTAAACTATACATCGACCATGTGGGTGACAAATCAAAACTTCATAAAATTGAATATCCGCAAATACCGGAGGATAGAGACAACTAATGTCTGGTGCGGATAAAAGCGCAGGATTGAGGTCAGAGCAACGTTAATAGGGGAAGATCTATCATGAAAACTTATCTCGACTGTTTACCCTGTCTGGTAAACCAATCTCTGAAAGCGGTGAGATTAATTACCAGTGATGAGGATCTTCAGCGCAAGGTACTAAATGCTATGGCAGCCCGAATTCCCGAGCTATCTCTCGGCTTGAAGCCACTGGAAATTGCCCGGCAAGGCTACCGCATTATCACTGTACTTCCTCAGTGTTCACTGGAACTGCAGCGGTACTATCATTCTGCTGATTTGATTATCTCTAAGGGACAGGGCAATTATGAATCCCTGGAAGGAGAGACCGGTAATCTTTTCTTTTTCCTGAAAGCCAAATGTAATCTAGCGGCTGGAACTCTGGGAGTCAAAGTAGGAAATGCTGTTCTAAAGCAACACAGGAAGGAACTCCGTTATTCTGGCCAAACATCGCAATCCTGAGATGAAGCATTAGCCGGCGTATCAGCCTGGGTCCGGTTTTATTACAAGAGCTGCTGCGAATATTAGCCGAAATGGGGCTTGCTTTTAAGGGAGGAGGCTAACGGACAGAGAAGGGATGCTGCCGGCAATTCTGTCAATGTCACCGACAGCAATAGCAGTAAATGGTGAATCCCCATGGACTGATCTGAAATTAATGAGATTAAAATGTATGGCGCAAGTTGATTTTATAAAGTAAGTGGAACCTAGAAAGTGGAGAAACCAAGGATTAATGATAGTCCTCAAATGTGTCAGTTGATCCACATAGATAAACAGGAGAATAAAGAAAAAAATCCTGTGATCTGATTGAGGTTTAAGGAGAACTAACCGTGACAGGGCTTTATGATTCATTTCAGCGTCCTATTAACTACCTGCGAATATCGGTGACTGACCGTTGTAATCTGCGCTGTATCTATTGCATGCCGGCAAGTGGAGTCAGCCTGATGAGCCACGATGATATTCTGAATTATGAGGAAATCCGTATAGTGGCGCTGGCAGCCGCCCGGCTCGGTATTAATAAAATAAGGCTTACCGGAGGTGAACCGCTGGTGAGGCCAGGTCTGGCGCACCTGGTAGAGATGCTGT
>JAQULX010000012.1 GCA_028718465.1 Dehalococcoidales bacterium
TGTGCGGGCCCCCGTCAATTCCTTTGAGTTTTAGTCTTGCGACCGTAGTCCCCAGGCGGGAAACTTAACGCGTTAGCTACGGCGCAGGAAGGGTCGATACTCCCTGTACCTAGTTTCCACAGTTTATGGCGTGGACTACCAGGGTATCTGATCCTGTTCGCTCCCCACGCTTTCGCGCCTCAGTGTCAGGAATGGCCCAGGAGGCCGCTTTCGCCACTGGTGTTCCTCCCGATATCTACGCATTTCACCACTACACCGGGAATTCCACCTCCCTCTACCATCCTCAAGTCCAGCAGTATCAGATGACAGCTCCCAGTTAAGCCAGGAGATTTAACATCTGACTTGAAGGACCACCTACGCGCTCTTTACGCCCAGTGAATCCGGATAACGCTTGCCACCTACGTATTACCGCGGCTGCTGGCACGTAGTTAGCCGTGACTTATTCATCAGGTACCGTCATTATTCTTCCCTGATAAAAGAGGTTTACAACCCGAAGGCCTTCTTCCCTCACGCGGCGTTGCTGCGTCAGGCTTTCGCCCATTGCGCAAAATTCCTTGCTGCTGCCTCCCGTAGGAGTCGGGGCCGTGTCTCAGTCCCCGTCTGGCTGGACATCCTCTCAAACCAGCTACCCGTCATAGGCTTGGTAGGCCGTTACCCCACCAACTACCTGATAGGACGCAAGCCCCTCCTCAAGCGCCCGAGAGCTTTAGTAATGAAAAACTGATTCCATTACCACATGCGGTATTAGTCCACCTTTCGGCGGATTATTCCCCACTTAAGGGCAGGTTACTTACGTGTTACTCAGCCGTTTGCCACTATCAATCTTTCGATAGACCGTTCGACTTGCATGCATAAGGCACGCCGCTAGCGTTTATCCTGAGCCGGGATCAAACTCTCCAAAAAAAACAGAGTTTATTAGCTCATTAATTCAATGTTGTTAAAAAAAACTTCCTTCCGCTATCCAGTTGTTAAGGTTCTTACTGCGGTCCTCATTTCGAGGACACTTTTGCATATTACCACGTCTCTGTTTTTTTGTCAACATCACCCGTGGGGGTCAATTTTTGCGATTTTTAAAACCCCCAGGCTTCCCAATACTAAGGGGAGAGGTACTGTGGGCATCCAGAAACATTGTTATCTTAGCATATCCTTTTTGACCTGTCAAATCAGTTTTTTCGGGTGTTTTTCCCGGCTTGTTTTTCTCGCACTCAACCTTATTGCCCGTACTTATTGACAGTATCATCCGGGAATGCATAAAATTGGAGTAGCTGAACCAATGTTAATTATAAACTTGTATTGTGAGGTCGCCGAATTATCAGATATGCCCGCAAGCATTAATCTGCTGGATTCAACCCAATACAGAAAGGCTGAAGCCGATTAAAAAGAAACCGGAGCCCATAATAGTTGAAGACCTGCTGAGACATATGATCGTCAAAGCGACTCATAACAAGAATGTGGTTGTGACTCCAGAATGCACCTTCAAAGACCTGGGCGTTGACTCTATGAGCGTGGTCAATATATTAGTCGCGCTTGAAGATAAGCTGGGAATCGATATAGAGGACAACGATTTAAAGACCATTAGAAACATGGGCTCTTTCATCGACTATTTAAAGAGAAAAACCACAGAGAATAATATCCGGAACTGCTGAGCCCTGAGCCTTTGCTCTGGATCTTTGCTGCAGGTGGCCTTATTGCTCTGAAGGTTCAATTATGCTAACATATCAAATAGACGTCGGGATGTAGCGCAGCCTGGTAGCGCACCTGAATGGGGTTCAGGTGGTCGGCGGTTCAAATCCGCCCATCCCGACCATTTTCTTAAACGCAAAAGCCCTTAAGTGAAAAATTCTTAAGGGCTCTTTTCTTGCCAACTAAAATCCCAGACCCAATCGTTAAACTGTAAATTATAATCATCAGTACGCGGGCCAGACCAGTTCAAGCTAGCCTTTGAAACATTGGGGTCAAGAGGTTCGAATAAAATAACCCCCTCTGTCATCGTTCCTGGCAAGAGTGTGCTATCTGGTTCTTTAATATCTTCATCAAAGACGGTTTTGATTTTGATTTGTTTTGTGCCCTGGACTATAACAGCGTCGAAATGATATAAAGAAGCTTTATAGTTTGAGTTATTCTCAGCTTTAATATATACCCTGGTTTCCGGTGCTGCGATTTCCAGCTTATCTATAGTGATCGTTAATCCGTTTTGAGTAATGCTCTCTCCCGATACTACGGTTACTATTGCTGATATGCCTTCGGAGCGGGTAGTAATATTGACTTCACTGGCAACTACTACTGGTAAAACTAACTCTGCCCCTATTAGATTTTCCGTTTTCCAATATTGGTTGAGTTCACCTTTTAATTTAATCCATGAATTCTCTTTGAGTTCTAATGATTTATCAATTACAATCAGAGTCCGTTCTCCAAAGACTGCCTCATCAAATTTTGTATCAATGGCTATCTGTGTTTGCGAATTTGTCTTCCTTAATATTTGCTTCACCTTACCTGCCAGTTCTACAGGGTAACCTATATAGGCTTTTTGGTCCCCCTTCGCTTCGGCTAATACCAAATCCCAATTACTATTCGTTAGAAGCATTTCTGTTGGCGAGGGAGTAATTTGTGCGGCCACAGGTGTTGAATAAGCTGGCTTTGGAGGCGGAGCTGCTTCACTTAGCAGGCTTCCATAGTCCACCAATAGCCAGCTACCAGCAATAAGAGCCCAAATTAATAAAATACGAAATGCAAATTTCTTAACCATAGTTGTCTCCTTAAGAAATATTTATAGCCTGGAAGTAGGAAGCATGGCATTCATCTGACATTTCCCTTTTTAACCCTATCAAGAGTTGATTTCAATCCCGATTCCCTATTAGTAAAAATAGAAGAATTATTGTATTGTCACTTCATCATCTACCGTGCTTCTTGTTTTGGAGTGATTGATTCTATATACTAACAGGAAGCAGATGATATTTCAGAACCAGCAGGGTAAGTTATAAGACTGAAAATCGTTCTTGAGCCGGGAAGCATTGATGTTCCCGCGCATCGGCCAGAAAAACGCTCTACCCTGAGTCATACCTGGAAGCAAGCAGAAATCGACTTGAGAAATTATTGGACCCTCTCCATCTGATCAGGTCATCATGTTACGCTGTGGTGCCAGTTGGAACTCTATTATATTTTATTTATCTTATAATCCAGGCCAAATATTATTCCATGAGAGGTGAAATATGATTGGAGCAATAGCCGGTGATATCATTGGGTCTGCTTATGAATTCCACGGGACAAAGGACCATAATTTCAAAATCTTTGACACGGGATATTGTTTCACAGATGATACCGTTATGACGGTGGCTGTGGCGGATTGCATTCTCCATAATAAGGAATATGCCGCATCCTTCAAGGAATATGGAATACGGTATCCGGACGCCGGCTATGGAGGCATGTTCTACCGCTGGCTGAATAGCCGGGATAATAAGCCGTACAATAGCTACGGCAACGGGTCAGCGATGAGAGTCAGTCCAATCGGTTTTGCCTTTTCCACACTGGATGAAGTCTTAAAAGAAGCGGAACGCAGCGCTGCGGTTACTCATAATCATCCGGAAGGCATTAAAGGCGCCCAGGCTGTTGCGGCTGCCATTTTCCTGGGACGCCAGGGCGAAACCAAAGACAAAATCCGTGAATATATTGAGGAAATGTTTAACTATGACCTGCATCGTACCTTTGATGAAATCCAGCCTTATGTCTGTTTTGATGAGACCTGCCAGGTCTCCGTCCCCCAGGCAATCATTGCCTTTCTGGATTCCGCTAACTATGAGGATGCGGTCAGAAAAGCCGTCTCATTAGGCGGAGATGCGGATACTCAAGCCTGTATTGCCGGCGGCATTGCCCAGGCTTATTATAAGCAAATACCGGAATATATCCTGAAGGAAACCCGGGGAATACTGGATCCGGAATTGCTTCAAATAGTAGATGAATTTAATATGAAATATTCCATAAATTGGTAACAGATGAGGTCCGGCGCTGTTAGCGAATTTTACCTTGAAATAGGTAAAAAGTCCGTCTTTAATGAATAAGGCGGACTTTTTTTACAATGGTGCGCAGCCGGTCTCACCAGGAGTTCTTCCGCTGGGAATCCGATTTTTTACCTCTTGATTTAATATCGTATGCCTTCTTGTGCTTTTTAAAATCTTTGCTACTGATTTTATAATATTTCTTTGAGGGTTTAACCTCATTTTTGGGAGATGGCTTAATGCCCTTCCCGGGCATTGGCTTTGCCTTTTTGTCATTGTCACATATTGGCTTTTTGAAGGGAGGAATCGGTTTGGCCTTTTTTTCGGAGATTACCTTCACATAGTCATTGCCGCTGAAAGCAACCCCCTCAACCTCTCCCGTTATTGTTATCTCAACATTATCTCCAACCTCGAGAATTTCCTTGACAGCATTACAGTTAAACTTTACCTTGAGGTCAGGGATTCCATCCTCATCATAATCACCGATCTTGCTTATATTAGCGCAGAATATAGACACGCCCTGTTTGTCCTGGTACGCGGGCACAATACCGTTCAGTTTAATTGTTTTGACATCAATCTGGTGAACGTCCTTGCCCGGAACCTCAATATATACTGCAATCGGTTTACAACTTGCCTTGAGATCTATAATATCCTGTTCAACATCAACAGTCGCCTCTTCAGTATTATTATCGTTATCGGTCACGGTTATGGTTACAGATGCGGAACCCGTATTGCCTGCTTTATCCGCGGCTTCCACGGTTATTGTCAGGTCTCCGGGGGTCAGCGGTGCGGTAAGCGGGCCTGATGATATTACCTCAACAGCAAGGCTGTCATCGCAGGCATCTGTAGCCGTGTACTCGAGGTCAACATCCATGTCACAGGATATGCTGCCGCCATCCACGGGACTGGTAATAGTTACCACCGGACCTGTGGTATCCTCAACCGTAATTGTCTGGCTGACATTGGCGCTGTTGCCGGACGCATCTGTAGCGGTCCAGATGACAATAGTATCGCCCGGCGGGAAAACTGGAGGAGCATCGCAATCTATCACCGGTGACGGGTCCGCATTATCAATGACTACAGGGTACTCCAGGCTAATAACAGTGCTGTCCGGTCCTTCTTGCTCGATATTGATGTCATCAGGAGGAACAATAACCGGCGGCTCGGTATCAATCACGGTTACCTGTTGAACAGCCTCTGCCGTATTGCCTGATTCGTCGGTAGCTGTCCAGGTAACACTGGTGGTCCCTATCGGGAATTCGGCCGGAGCGTCATTGGCAACAATTACTTCTCCACCGGAGTTATCCGAAACTGCCGGAGTTCCCAATTCTATGTTTGCGGCGACTGCCGCACCCGGGTCAGCAGGTACAGTCAGGTCTTCCGGAGCGGTGATGACGGGGGGTGTAGTGTCTACGTTTGGGTCATTATAAACGCTTATAAAGTGCGCCGTAGTGCCCGAGTTTCCATTAGTGTCGAAAACCTCCAGTTCTATCAGATATTCACCGGGTGAAGAAAAGGAGTACGTAAATGTGGGGATGGTTGATGAGTGAGTTTTAACTATGATGCTGTTACTGCTGATGATGTTCCAGTTATAATTGTAGAGATAAGCGTTACTTCCCGAATAGGAAATACTGGCATCAATAACTATCGGCTGGTTTATGTAAACCAGCCTGGGACTGACAGTGAACGACGCCATGGGGCCTGCATCTGTTGTAATCGTGATAGAAGACGAAGCCTCCGAAGTGGCGCCGTAGGAGTCGGTAACCCTGAGAGATAGAGGTATTATAGTTCCTGACGGATAATCCCCGGTAACAAAGCCTGGAATCGTCGGATTAGGGCCAAAGTAATCTTCAAAAATTCCATCGTTATCAAGGTCCCAGATATATTCCGCAATATAGTCGCCTGTTGCCTGGTCCGGGTCATCAGACCAGCTGCCATTCAAAATAATATCTACTCCAGGAGCTGCAAAGTAAGGCCCATCCGCGTCGGCTACCGGGGCCTGGTTTTCGGCTGCCTGCAGAGGTACTCCTACTGCCATATTCGCGAAGACTGCCAGTAGTACCAGGGACAGGAAGAAAAGCTTCTTGTTCATACGAGTCTCCTTTTAGATTAGCTCTCCTTGTTACATCATAATAATCGACCGTCCGGGTGGGCTGGCCTCACTCTGGACAAGAGAAGCTAAAATATTTAAAAACTAAGACTCCGCCTCTCCACTCCCCTCAAAACCAGCGCAGTCATTAACAGGCGCCCATATACGACTACTCTAACAGGGGAGCCCATGAAACGTCTATAGGAAATTGGTTCTAGGCAGGAACGTGGTCCGGGAATGAGGCGGTGTTTGGATTCAGGTGATTAAAATGGTTTGAATTTGATCTGATCTTAATTGACAAATAAAAAAGAGTATGTTTAAATAAGCCTCAAGTAAAGGTTGAGGGGCATTATCATAATTGTTTCATTATGGTAATTTCAATTGGTTCTGGATGAACGACCCTTATTTCGTTTACATCTCCCAAACATTCTATCCTGACAGATTAACCTCATTGTTACCTTGACTTACCAGGCATCCGCTGAATATAAGAGAATGAGAATTAGAGAAGCCACTGAATCTGATAAGCCAGCCTGGGATAATTTTGTCAACACCCAGGGCGGTATGTTTCATCAATATTACGATTGGAAACAGGTCTATAAAGCTATCGGCCAATCTTTTTTCCCTCTGATGATAGAAGATGACAAATCAGAACTGGTGGGTATATTTTCTCTGGTAAGAGAGGACCACAAATTCTATTCATTACTTTTCGGGGCTGGATTTAAAAGCGTGCTATTCAGAAACCCTGTTCCTTCAGACAGGCAATACGAGATAACTTCAGCAGTAATCAAATATATTGAGGATAACTATGCTTCACGGTGCGCCACTTTTTTGATAACGATCAATTGCCTGTTGGTTACAAAGAAGAGCAAGACAGGGCATTAATTGATAGTGGATTCCGTATAAGGTATAACAAAGAAACCGGTTTACCCTGTTCGCACGTGCTTCCTCTTGAATCTCCGTTTGAAGAAAAAATCTGGAAAGGATTATGGTCGCAAAAGCTCCGTCAGGCCTTAAACAAGGTTGAAAAAAAGGGCATAGTTGTTATCCAGGACCGTGACCTGAAGTATGTAGAAGAATACGTGAAAAACGTAATAGCCAACTATAAACGCCACGGTCACCAACCTCCCAGCCGGGAATTTCTTATAACTGCATTTAAAGTATTTAAGAACAATACCAAATTATTTGCAGCTTTAGATCACGATAAACCGGTTGCCCTGCTGTCCTGTATATATACTCCTTCAACATGCTATTTATGGGAAATAGGGACTCCCGGTAAAGAAACAGGGGATGTAAATAAATATTGTTACAAGAAAGCCATACAGGACGCCTGTAATGAAGGCTACAAGTATGTCGATTTTTTGGGTTCTTATACCACCGGCCTGTCCAGTCTCAAGAAACGTTTTGGAACACAACAAACGCCCATCATGGTATATGAAAAGAGGTATTCCGCTCCCAGAGTGCTGCTCCGATACGGGCCGCTTGTGATCAAATATATATTCCAGGACCGAAAATATATTTGGGACAATAAATCCAAAATCTGGGACGCTATTCGCCGCTGGTAACAAAATACGCCCCGAATTTTCAGAGGAAACGCTGGAAGGAAGTTTGGGATTGCGTTTATTCCTTTGTATCATACATATAGAACAACCCTCCTGTGTCGCTGTATTTATCTCTAAATACTTTGCCTGCTACAGAAGGGTTGTTTTTGTCTTGTGTTACCTTCTTAACTTATCCCCGTTTTTCGGGGCGTGCCATGATCAAATGATTTATTCTCCGGTATTATCGATATTCGAACTACTATCATTGGATTTAGTCCAGCGTTCCAAAATCTTTCCGGCAGCCTTGCGGCCGCCCAGTCCGAAGGCAATAGCCGCGGCTACTGCAATAGCCCCCAACATCAAACCAAATACCAGTAAAATAATATCGTTAGCAAAACCCATAGCGCGCAGTCCAATAGCGACGCTTAATACTATTATGAAAATCCTGACCAGCGAAATCAGGGTTTGCGACCTGCCACCAGCCCGCAGAATGTTGGCTACCATATTAGCCACGAAGATACCGATACCAATCACGACCACACCCAGGATGACCAGTGCCAGGAATTCCGTGAAGCTGGCTACCAGCTCATTTACCATAGTAAAACCGAGCAAATCAGCCGCCATTAGTATGCCAAAAAGCATTAAAAAGACCATTACTATGTAGCCTACCAGATGCGCCGGGGAACCGGCTCCTTCCACTGGCTGATGGGTTAGACCCAGCTTGACCGGCAGTTCGTTAAAATGAATTTTAGTTAATAATTTCGTGACCAGTCCGGCAAGGAAACGACCAACCAGGTAGATAATAACCAGCACTATTATCGCTGCCAGTATATTGGGTATCGCGGCAAATATTTTTTCAAATAATACCGTGATCGAGTTCAATACACCCCGTAAACCCAGTACCTGCAGTATCGCCAGTATGAACAATATCCAGACGATCCACCAGACAGCTGTACCTGTCCCTTCCGCCACCGGCCACTCGCTTTTATCCCTCGGATTCCCGCCTTTGCCCAGCCTTTTGTCAATTCCACTGGCTCTTACTATCTTTCTGAAAACAGATCTTAATACTTTGGCCAGAATCCAGGCTATCAGGAGCAAAACAAGTGCGCCAATTATATATGGTAAGTACTGCAAAATGGAAGAGAAAAAACTCTGCAATGGCTCAATAAAAATTGCATTCCAATCCATGAATCCAAACCTCCCTAAATAATTTCTGGTGATTCAAAATTTTCTTTTGTGGGATGGTAAGGTAATTGTACTGAATCCGGATCATCAGAATATTTTATGCATATATCACCTCCTTGCACGTCCTTTTTGTAATGGCTCATTAATTACTCTTGTTATAACACCAACAAACTCTTCCAAAATTCTAATATGTTGGACTTTGGACAAAAATTGTCCAACACTTTACAAAAAATAAGGGCTGCTTTAACTGATATTGTTGCAGCGGCAAATTTAGAATTTTTCGTTTCGATTATTAAGTTTTTAAAGTGCTTTTAAACTCAAGTTTAGGCTTGAGTGTAATAAGTTTTAGTCCTTATTTAAGGTTATAGTTAATCTTAGTTTTTTATAAATTGCCCAAATTCCAATATACAGAAAGCGGAAAATTAACTTGAGAATCTACATAGATCCTCCGCTTTAATTCTTAAGGTTACCTTATCACCTATTTTATTTATATCGGCCAAAGAAATAACGTACTTTTTGGTTAAGCCGGCTTTTATGATAAAATGGTTGACTGCTCCGTTCGCTAAATCAATATCGATATCAGCCACCTTACCTGCTTTAAGGGCATCAAAATCCAATACTTCTTTACCGATAATTTCGCTTGTTTTCATCCTTTTTCACCTCGACAACTTATATATTAACCGGGTTGCCTCTGAAATTATTCAGGCCATAACTATAATTCAGAGTTTTGTCAGCTCGGGTAACCCCCTTTTTTTTGCATCATCAAAGCTGCTGGTTGAAGATGATTTGATTTCAGTTATTGGATTTAGTCCAGCGTTCCAAAATCTGTCCGGCAGCCTTGCGGCCGCCCAGTCCGAAGGCAATAGCCGCGGCTACTGCAATGTCTCAACAAAAATTGCATTCCAATCCATGAACCCAAACCTCATAAAAATATTTGTGTATATTAGCTATGATGATCTTCTCCGAACAATTCCTTTACCTGGCATTTCGGGCACCGAGCTTTATCAAAAAGGGTACATTTCTCTTTGCAGGTAACAGGGTTAATTCTTATGGGGCTTCTCTTACAGTTTAAGTTAAACAGGCTTAATAATGTATTAATATTGCTGCCAGATAATCAACAATATCTCAATAAAACATATGAGGGCGCTCGCCGGCGAGCGCCCTCATATGATCATACCTTCAGGCTGGATTCACAAGATATTAAAACGATATCCAACACCACTGATGTTTTCGATAATCTGTTGACCGTCATTGTCAAGGCCGAGTTTATTCCGCAGCCGGTTAATGAAGACGTGGAGATACCTCCGTTCGTCGTGATATTCGCTGCCCCAGATTCGCTGCAACAACCAGGTGTGCGTGAGAACCTTCCCATTATTC
This sequence comes from Dehalococcoidales bacterium, assembly GCA_028718465.1. The sequence goes on from JAQULX010000012.1 coordinate 10,182, forward strand.
TGAGCCAGTTCCTGAAGAAGATTGAATTCTGTTGGTGTAAGGTTAACTTCTTTTCCAGCAACAGTTATCCGTCTATCCGTAAAGTCAATTTCCAGGATACCACTGACCAACCTGGAATACGATGTATTTAGAAAGGTATCCTGGCTGCGCCTGAGCACTGCCTTCACCCTGGCAAGAAGCTCCTGCGTGGAAAAAGGTTTTGTGACATAATCATCGGCTCCTGCATCAAGCCCTTTCACCTTATCTTCATCGCTGACTTTGGCAGTAAGCATTATAATTGGGATCGTGGAAAAGGTACGGATTTTTCTGCATACGGTGATACCATCGAGACCTGGCATCATCAGATCAAGTAAGACAAGGTCAAGCTGCTCATCTTCCATTTTCTGTAAAGCAGTCTCACCATTTTCAGCCGTAATAACCTCATAGCCTGCTAATCCCAACATACGTTTAGCAAGCTGGATAATCTCCAAATCATCATCAACGACAAGAATTCTCGTTATTTTCGGTGACACGTTTATTTATCCTCCGTTACCAGTGTGACAGACTGCATTGATATGTTAGAGTCCACTAACGGCAACATGAAAACAAACCGGCTACCTTGCCCAATTTTACTTTCCGCCCAGATACGCCCTCCATGAGCCTCCACTATACCTCTGCAAATCGAGAGTCCCAAACCTAGCCCCGGTATTGCTGATTCAGCTTTCTGTTCAATACGATACATCCGGTCAAAGATGCGTTCCAGATCATTTTCTGGAATACCGGGACCCTGGTCGGTTACGCTGAAAATAAGATCTGTATTATTGCGACGTGCTGATACTGATACCTCAGTCCCCTTCGCAGAGTATTTTACAGCATTGTTGATTAAATTATCGAGCACTTGCAGGATACGGTTAACGTCTAAGTCAACCAGCGGTAAACCATCTGTTGGCAGTTCCATTTTAAAACGATAATCAGGAAACCTCAACCTGGCTTCTATCAGTGTCTGGTTTATTAGCATGGCAGGATCAGTAAGCTCCTTATGCAGTTTCAACAATCCTGCATCCATACGTTGCACATCCAGCAATTGATCTACCAGGCCAACCAGACGGTCAACTGATTTATCTATGGACTTCAGTGATTGAATTCTCTCACCTTTCTCTATCTTATCGTCATAATCAACCAGCATCGTCGAATAACCTTTGATCGTCGAAAGCGGGGAGCGAAACTCGTGTGATACTATAGAAATGAGGTCAGACTTGAGTTTGTTTAGTTCTTCAAATTTCTTACGCTCAGTTAATTCTGCTTCGAGCCTTTTACCCTTTGACCTGATTTGAAACCTCTGGACTGCGTTTCCTATAATGAGTACGCTTACTATCAGAGCAATACCTATCAGCGTGGGTATTACCCACTGGGGGACCACCGATTTACCCGGTAGTTTAATGCCCATCCATTGTTCCAGAGATTGGTAATAGATAGATTTCTCGTTTTCCTTAAGCTCTTCCACACGTTGATCCACTGTTTCAATAAGGTAGGGCGTTAAGCTTGAGTTTTTCGAAAAAGCAAAATGCAGGGAAGACGGTGCGAAGATAATGGGAGTTCTGAAAACGTTAAATTTCTCTTCGTGCAGATGTCCGAAGTCTTTACTGGTGACTCCTGCATCAACCTCTCCTCCATCCAGTAGTTCAAATACCGTCAGGTAATCATTGACTTCCTTAAAGACACAATTGACATGAAATGAACTGGTGAGTTTTTTTATACCTTCCGGGCCTTCGACGTTAACGCTTCCCCGCAATACTGCTACGTTTTTCCCTTCGAGGTCCACGATAGATTGTATTTCAAGCCCCTCCGCAGCATAAACCGTTGACCAACTCACATAAACAGGTTCGTTTGAAAAGTCATATAACGCTCTTCTATCCTCAGAAATGGCCACATCCGGCATAATATCTATTTCGTTGTTCTGCAGCCTGGTGAGACCTTCGGACCATGATCCGGGCACATATTCAACTACCCAACGTTCCTTTGCAGCAATTTCATCAATAATACTGGGCCAGAAACCTGAAGGGTTTCCATTTTCATCGACAAAGATCTTCGGTTTATTAGCGTATATGCCTACCTTCAGCTTTATCGGGTTGTCTGCAGAGACAACAACGGTAGAGAAAGCGACATAAAGCAAAACCAGACATAGGGTAAGAACTAAATACTTTTTGATTTTTCGGAGTCCTTTCAGGTTTCATTTCCAGAATATTGTTCATGAATGGAAACCAACTCATATCCTGAAACTGTTCCAGAGAAAAACTCTAATAAAAATAATTCACTTTTTGTTTTACATTGATTAACTTGAGTATAATAATAATCCCTCTTATAAGAATCCACAAGGATTTCACTCCCGATCAGGCTGCACTTAACCGATCCTGGCGCTATTTCTTAACTTGTTGAGTTCACCTCCACCAGCAATAATATGACCATTGGTAGCCACTACCTCCAGCAAGATTTGCACTTATCATTTATGTTAAGCCCAACCCCGGCTGCCAATGGTTAACCTTCAATGTTACTATTCATAACATCATTTATGTTTTCCATTAAACACTGCATTTAATTAAAATATAGCTGGCGAAAAACAAAATGTCGTATTTTTAAAGCTATAAACCTGACATTCGGTTTTGCGGTCGCTATAGCTGGAGATTTTGACTTTATCTCAGGTATGATTACTACTCCACGGTAACGCTTTTAGCCAGGTTTCTGGGGAAGTCAATCGGACAACCTTTGTATTTAGCCGTGTAATAGGCCAATAACTGCATGGCAATCGTGTTGATAATGGGTGAAAAGATGCTGTGAGTGTTTGGGACTCGCAGAGTCATATCCGCCAGTTTCTCGCTTTCCCGGTCATCCTCCCGGACCAGGGCTATCACCGGTGACTTGCGGGACTTAATCTCCTTGATATTGGTTATCATAGCATCGTAAGTTAAATCCCGGTTCACTATCGCTACTACCGGAGTATCCGGCTGCAAGAGGGAAAACGGCCCATGCTTCAATTCACCGGCTGCATACCCTTCAGCATGAATATAGCTGATCTCCTTGATCTTTAAGGCCCCCTCCAGGGCTATTGGATAGTTTATTCCTCTCCCAACATAAAACATGTTGGAATGTTGCGAAATAAACCGGGCACACTCGCTGATATGATCCTCGTTATCCAGCACCCGCTGCACATAATGGGGTATAAGTCTCAGTTCAGAGATTAGTTGCTGCCTCAACTCCTCATTGACGGCCGACTGCGACAAGAGTAATTTGTATAATTCCATTAATTGGGCAGTAAAGCTTTTCGTGGCCGCCACACTTAACTCCGGCCCGGCCTGAGTATACAGTGTATGGTCGGCTATGCGGCTCACCGAACTCCCGCGAACATTGGTGATTGCCAGCGTAGAACATCCAGCATCTATCAGCTTCTTCATCGAGATTAATACATCCGCGGTTTCTCCGGATTGAGTGATGGCTATTACATTGGCTACCGGGATAATCCGCTGCCGGTGATTTACCTCAGAGGCCAACTCCACCCTCACCGGTATATCCAGCAACTCTTCGATGATATACTTCGCCACCAGCCCGGCATGATAAGAGGTCCCGCAGGCCAACACTAGAAGCCCTTTACTTCCCCTGTTACCCATGAAATCCGAACCGATTACCGGCTTTAAGGAGGCATCATAATTTAGAAGGGCCTGCCGGATTACTTTAGGCTGTTCATGGATCTCCTTCAACATAAAATGATCATACCCACCCATCTGTACATCCTCGGAATCCCAGTCTACTATGGATACCGGTTTAGCGATCTTCCTTCCGTCTCTATTTATGTTGACGTCATCCCGGGTAATAACCCCCATTTCACCATCATCCAGGTAAATTACACGGTTGGTATATTCCAGCAAAGGAGGAATATCGGAAGCAATAAGCGTTTCTTTTGTCCCCAACCCGATGGCTAAAGGACTGCCCTGGCGAGCCACAACCATTTTGTTCTCATTTTTCGCTATTACCGCTATCGCATAAGACCCCTTGAGCATATCTAAAGTTCTGGTTACCGCTTCTTCCAGATAGCCCTGATAGTACTTCTCAATCAGATGGGAAATGACCTCAGTATCAGTTTCCGAAAGAAAGATATGTCCTTCATCCATCAACTGGTCTTTGAGAGACTGGTAATTGATAATGACTCCATTATGAACTACTGCAATCTCTCCCCGACAATCCGCCTGCGGATGGGCGTTGGCCTGGGAGGGTTCACCATGGGTGGCCCAGCGCGTATGCCCAATACCGATGTCACCTGAAAATTGGGGAGCGGCTTCCTCCAGGGCGGCTACTCTGCAGATGTCTTTATAAATATTGATATTTCCGTCGAGAACCGCTATCCCGGAAGAGTCATATCCCCGGTATTCCAGTTTCTTAAGAGCTCTCAATAATATCGGTTGAGCTGGTTTATTTCCAATATAGCCTACTATACCGCACATTCAGTCTCTTCTCTGGTTACTCGCTAAAATTTGATTGATGCGATGTAAAATTCGTTTTTCAAGTCCTTTAAATTTGTGCATTCATCATTTCTCTTTTGTATGGTTATTTTTTTCAATATCCAAGTATAGTATATTGTTTCTCAATATTGTCTTAATGTTGCTGCCAAAAAATCAATAAAATATCAATAAAAAGTAGAACCAGTAAAAGGTAGTAAATTATCTTTGTCTTGACCAAAAGTGAGGATAAAGGCGATGAGATAGGGAGATCTAAGAATGTTGTCGCAAGAAGCGCTGATCCGATTCTGACTATATGCGCCCGCTGAGGGTATGTTATAAAAAATGGCGATTCCGTGATTGTTAAATTCTTGTTGATATTTTATTGATTTTTAAGCGACAAAATTGATACTTTATTGACTATGTAAACTTTATACTAAGGAATAACAACCGCCTGGATTTTAGTGTCTGAGAATATTAACGCAAATTTTCAATACTTAACGAAATTAGCGAGGAATAAGATAGTGAACAATCAAATGTGCGCTAAACCGGACAGAAATCAACGGTGCCCAAAGTGCGGAGGCAAAGAGTTTCTAGATAAAGACCGTTATGGCTATTTTGCAGAATGCCTCATATGCGGTCATATTCGGGACCTGGACAACAGTACTAAAACGCGCTTCATAACCAAATGTGGGAGTTCAGCAAAGCGGTCAGAATGCCTGGTGCAATATTAGACTCTTCCTTCATAGGCACACCTGTTGAGTGAATTGTTAAACAGGTTATGAGCAGGAGACCCCTAAACAGTAAATAGCTATAATTGTTACACGATGTTACACGAGGAGGTAAAGAAATGACGGTTCTGTGGTATATTTTGCTGGGAATTGTTGTAGGGGTTATCGCCAGGTTGGTCCTGCCCGGTAAAGAAAACATGGGAGTTATCATGACTATTGTTCTGGGCGCCGCGGGAGCTTTCATTGCTGGCTCTATCGGCCAATGGGTTGGCTGGTACACATTCCCATCCTGGATTGGTTTTGTTCTGGCCATTGTGGTGGCAATTATTCTGATAGCAATTTACACCGGGCTTAAAAGGAAAGCATGAACCTGTTTGGTAATCGAGACATACAGTTGAATGTCAGAAAGCCCGGTAAGCATTCACTCGTAAAAGGCGAATATTATGCTCACACGGGAAATATGTTCCGGACAATAGTTTATTCAATATTTGTTCTTGGAGAATAGACTCACTATACGCTTCCATTTCTCCCTGAGCGTTGGGAAAAGCCCCTTGTCTTTCTTGGAAGTTGACTCTCTTGCTATAAACCCGGGCTGCTTCTGTAACTCTTTCAAAGCCTGTACCTGGGCATCAAGGTCTTCCGGTTCTTCTCTTCTTATGAGCTTATGCGATAGGACCCCTTGCTTGATATCCTGAGACAAGTCATCTTCCTCAGTTTATTTTTCAATAATACTTAAACGCTGATTTGGGCGTTTGTCGGTTCTATTTACCCGGATAAGCCTGCGCAGCCTTTATCCAGCTTTTCACGTCCTCAGCGGTAAAACCAAACTCACGTGGCACCCGTACCTTGCCAGACTTTAGGGCTGTCTGGCAATTACGGTAAATCTCCTTTGGGTCAGCATCAGCCAGCTGCTCTATTGAATGGATGTCGGCTCCATGTACGAGTAATTCTATTACTTCGTCTTTGAAACCCAGAATTGCCAACCGGGACATCAAAGCGGCCATATCCAGGAAAGCCTGAGCTCGAGTCTCGCTGATGCTAAGAGCAGAAGCAACTTTCGTTACGTCTCCCAGACTTAGCTCGCCAATGGTATTGATGCCGATATCGGACAGGCAGCCACTGAGCTTAACTCCAATACCGTCTATCTCTCTGACCGGGATGTTCCCGAGGTTAACCCAAACCAATACGGTTGTCTTTGCCCTGTCTACAGACTGTCCTGCCTGGGGTTGCTGCCGGATCACGCGTCCACTGCTTTCTCTGCCGGCAGCCGCTACTTCTTCGCTTGTAGCGGCGTGCGGCTCAAACTGCCATCCCCCAGATTTTAATATAGTTGCTGCTTCATCAAGCGTTCGGCCTACCAAAACTGGCACAGGATTTTCTCTTGTTGCGGTGCCGGTGGCAGGTACTGGCTGTGGCTTGATTTCACCAATCGAGCTTACAAAGCTGACGCGTATAGTGGACAGCAGACCGGGGTCAATACCGCCCCGGACGATATCCTCCGAAGAAATGGGCTTTATTGACATTTTGCCCTGTGCATCCGAGCTTACCGCTACCTTGATCTCCAGGTCGGCATTACTGAGCACCATATTCACCGATACATCAATCCCTGGGACCAGCGCTCTTTGGGCATCTGTAAATGACTGACCTGCAGACTTTAAAAAAGTTTCCAGGTCAATATCGTTAGGCAATGGGTTATCAACCATAATCCTGGCTCCTGTTTGGTTTATTCTTTGGTCTCAGTCTTGCGGGATGGCTCAATCCTTAACGGTGGCGGTACCGGCACAAGAGTGGCCGTAAGTTTGGAGGCTATTTTCACATCTCGTCCCAGCTTGCGCTCCATGCGGATATTGCTGGTATTAGCAAAAAGAGTCTTGAGCCCCTTAGCCTCTGCCGTCTTGGTCGTATTCTCAACAATTTGCAGGTCCATGGCAACTTCAACCGTTGCCTGGGAAAACTGGTAGAAGGTGGGCAGCATTCCCAGTTCAAGAAGGGACACATTCTGTGGCTTTTCATTCTTGTAGGTGATATTTCCTTTATCGTCGATGGTCTCAGTGATGTTGCGAATAACGTCGACCCGTGTACCGGCAAGCTCAACGAGCATTTGTGCGGAAGCCCTGTCCAGACTTAGCTGAGCATCAGCGATGCCTTCCGCCAGCATCCGTACCAGGTCGGCAAAAGAGGTAGAAGGGACCTCATTTACCTGCGTTTCAGCTGGTACTACCGGGGTGCGGAAAGCCCTGATGTTCTCAGGATTAATGTTAGTGTTAAATACCATCTAACCCCCCTCATTGAAATTCATTATACTCCTATTATAAAGATCAAACTGTAAAGAACACGGCAATGACACACGGCTTGCCCCTTGATTGTGCCATTCCCGCGTTCTTATAAAGCGAACCAGTAAGTTTTTACATTGCTATCATTTATCAGAGATTTATCCGTTACTACGGAGTGGGTGCGGGGCGGTTATCGACCACCTTCAATTCAGGAGCAATCCGCGGTGGAGGCGGCACTGGTACCATCTTGGTCATCAACCTGCTGGTACCATGGACTTCTTTCCCAAACTTACGGTTGTGGGAGACATCAACATTGACCGAAGCGCTAAAACAGCCAAAACCTACTTTTGCCTTACTGCTGACTTTAACGTTAGTCTCACTTGAAGTTGTGGTCTTAATATCCATAGTGACCTCGATAGTTGCCTCCGAGAACTGATAAAATGTCGGCATCAAACCAACCTGAAGTAATGAGACTTCCACAGGTTCAGCATTGGTGAATGAGACCGTGCCGTCAGCAGCGATTGTCTGCGTTACAGCCAGTACCAGCGGTACAGTGGTATCTGCCAGCATCTTGGCGGTTTCAACCGAGTTTTCATCAAGCGCTCTCTGAGCTTCTGCAATACCGAGTCCAAGTTTCATCACCATGTCCGGCAGCGGTACTGCTAATAGTTCCTGTCCTACACTAGCCATTTTGTTCTCCTTTTTAGTTTCTTAACTTGGTATATGATTACACATGAGATTACTCAAACAGCATTACCTACCCGGCACTGGACTTTTATTCTTTGCCAGTATTTCGGATAGCCCGGCTAAACGCTTGATGTCAACGGATACTGGACCTATATGGGATATTTGATAATTATTCCGCAAAGCCAAATACACAACAAACGGTAGCGTTGCAAGCATTTTCCTTCCATTTAGACGAAGCACGACTTCACCACCCGCTTCTTTTACCAGAGATTCCAGCGAATTACCTCTCCCGATAACGAGATACATACCGCAACCGGGACCAGTGACACTAAC
>JAQULX010000013.1 GCA_028718465.1 Dehalococcoidales bacterium
CGGGTCAGGGAGAACAGGTCGGTCACATCGACGAAGCGCAGGCCGAAGCGCAGGTCGGGATGATCGGAACCCGTCGTGTCCATCGCCTCGGCATAGGTCATGCGGGGGAAGGGCCGAGGCAGCGCGATGCCGCCGACGGCGAACATCCGGACGGCGAGCTCTTCGATCAGTTCATAGAGAAACTCCTCGTCGATGAACGAGGCCTCGATGTCGAGCTGAGTGAATTCGGGCTGCCGGTTCGGGCGCAGGTCCTCATCGCGGAAGCAGCGCGCCAGCTGGTAATAGCGTTCCATTCCGCCGATCATAAGCAGTTGCTTGAAAAGCTGCGGCGACTGCGGTAGAGCGTAAAAGTTCTGGGGGTGGATGCGGCTGGGCACCAGGTAGTCTCGCGCTCCTTCGGGAGTGCTCATTATCAACATCGGGGTTTCGATTTCCAGGAAGTCCTGAGAGTCCATGAATTCACGGATAACCTTATAGATACGATGACGGGCTATTAAATTGTCCCGCATGGCCGGACGGCGAATATCCAGGTAGCGGTACTGGAGCCGTAAGTCCTCATCTACGTTATCGGACCCGGTGGAAGCCGCGCCCGCCACCATCGCTTTATCGGTGATGGCAAAAGGCAGCGCATCCGATTCCGACAGCACCGTCAATTCGCTGGCCAGCACTTCGATGCCTCCGGTCTCGATATTGGAATTTTCTGTTCCGGCGAGCCGCTTCTTGACTTCTCCCCTGACCGCTATGCAAAACTCGGCCCGCAGAGAAGCGGCCTTCAGGCAGACCCCGGCCGGTGCCGCTTCGGGGCTGAATACAACCTGCACCAGCCCGCTGCGGTCACGCAGGTGGATAAACAGCAGGCCCCCATGGTCGCGGAAGGCGTCCACCCAGCCTGCCAGAAGTACCTGGCGCCCAACATCATCCGGAGTTAATTTTCCGCAGGAAACACGTTCGGTAAAAAGCATATAAAAGTCCTTTCCCTTAAAACAATACCGGGAATTTTGGCAACCTTTTGTCGAGTACCAAATGCATCAAAATTTTAGCAATGTTTCTCATTTGTTGCAATGTTCACACCGCAATTTGGACAATATATACCGTAATTACAGGATAAACAGGTTCAGAATCTTGAGGCATGCTGCCTGTAATGCAATGAATACACCCTGGATTCAGCGTGCAGTGGCGAGTCTATGCCCCCCGCCAGGGCCAGGTGTAGGGGCGGATCCGAGATCCGCCCGCCCAGGCCATCCATCCCTGCCCCCATCCTTAATCAATCATTAATCATAATTACCTCCCCTTCCCCCCGAGGCAACAATGATACAAAGTGCCGCCATCCTCAGGACAATCCCCAATTCCTGGCGCCGGCGGCTAATAGAAATGCAGGAATAATTTGTTTTGAACAATATCACTGAAATCAATGCTCAATCGCCTTCAACTGCTGTCTCGCCCTTAGCCACTTTGCCGGCAGGCAGTACAGTCGAAGTCCTGGGGGGTGGGGAGCAGGGCAATTGCATATTAAATCATCGTGTGGAGGTCTTTCTCATTTTTAAATCCGGCAAACCAGCCTCAAGTTTAAGTAATCCGGAAATCAGGCGACCAATACTGATCTTGAAAGACTGCCGCGCCTCAACATGCCGCGAGCCGGGAAAGTCAATAGTCCCGGCCATGGTCTTTTATTTCTATGGTTTTGACGTGATAAACTGCTTATTATCTTTCTGGCAGATAAATTGAATTGTATGGTTGCCGGACATCACGGCAGGAGGCATGCCTCCGCCCGGATTGACCCACTGCCCCGCCATATAAAAGTTATCCAGCCCTGGAAGCGTCTTGCTGACGTTATCATAGGCGCCAAATATCCATCCCTCATAAGCTCCCCGCCAGTTGCCGGTATAACGCTCCCAGGTTATGGGAGTAGCTACGCTGCGCATCTCGATCTGGCCGGAGATGCCCGGAAAACGCTGTTCCAGGCCGGCTATAACTTCATCTGCTATCCGCTCTTTTTCTGCATTATATCCGGCAATGTCCTGCCTCAGCGCATGCCAGTAGTCGTAATCAGTTTCATAATAGACCGTTACCAGGGTTTTGCCCTGCGGCGCCAGAGTAGGATCGAAATTATAGATGAAAACGTTCAAATCTTTTTCTTCTTTACCGGCAATCCGGACAGGTTTATCCAGGGGGAAACTCAGACCGCCAACCGATGAGGGTATATCATTAAATGTGCGGTCTACCCCCAGCCCCACATGGACCAGCGGTGCAAACAGCTTCGGCTGGTCATATATGTTTTTGATCTTTTCATCGATGTATTTGCCGCCGAGCAGATCGAATATCGTTGTGCGGCCGTCGCCGGCAGAGACTATATAGTCCGCGCGGTATTCCTGCCCGTTGTCCAGTATTACTCCAGCTGCTTTATTATCTTCTACTATTATTTTTACCACTCTGGAATTGAAATGGATCTCTCCTCCCAGGTCCCGGTAGCGTTTTTCGATAGATTCAACGAGGGCCAGCGCGCCGCCGATGACATATCCGGCGGATTGGGCGTGCTGCAAGCCCAGCACCATCACAAACATTATCATCGGCAATTCCGGTAATTTCAAAAAAACTTCGCGCAGATAGGAGTTTTTCAGGCGCTGGGCGAAGTCGTGAGTGGATACCTCTGCCCATTTTTGCATAAACTGCATACCCGGCAGCATCTGGGCCATTTGTGCCTGGTCGGCAGGACCCATTAGCTCGACCGGTTTTTCTACCGGCATGGAGAGGTCGGAGGATGTACGTATTGCCTGGGTAAACTCCTTAATAACATCACTATCTTCCGGGGCCAGTTCCAGCAAATATTTCTCGAAACGGTCGGCATTACAGTACATTGTAAAAGCCTTGCCCTCTTTGTCCTCCCGGATCAAATAGTGATCATGGTTATGAATTTTCCATTCCTGGGCCGCTCCCAGTTCTTCCCAAAAATTGTGAAATTGGGATCCAGGCCTGGTGCCGACAAGCCAGTTCATCGCTCCATCAATAGTATAGTCCTTGCGTTTCCAGGCTGTGCAGACGCCGCCCGCGATATCATGCATTTCAAAGATGGTTGTTTTATAGCCGTTCATACGACCGTAGCAGCCGGTCGAAAGCCCTGCCAGTCCACCACCGATAATAATGATCGATTTTTCCATCATATCCTCCTGCATGTTGCATAATTTATAATCTAATACATAAACAAGGGAATGATAATCCCCGAAAGGATAGTTTTTCCCTGGCCGGCAGAACAGGCACATAAAGCTCCGGAAATATCTGCCGGTCTGCCATGCCGGAGACCTTGGGTTGGCCGGACGAAAGCATCTCCCCTTGGGTCCCATATCCGTGCCTGACACGGAATCCAGTCCCCTTCTCTCCTGTCATCCTGGAGGAGCCTCACTTCTTTATACCTGAGGCGACGAAGGATCTCAGGGAGGGGTGGCTCTTCTCCCCTTATTCCTTAATCATCAATCATTAATCCTGATTCCCTCCCCATCCCCCCCGACCCCACAATAAATGGGACAGACCAAAGGCGCCCGTTTTTTTAAAAAGAAGACCGTGAGTCCTGAAACAAAATTGTAAAGGAACCGCCTTGGGTGTTACTATTGCATCTGGGTATTTTTTTTAACGCTAACTTTAAACATGAGCGTTTATAGCAAAATCACTTCAGGAGGATAAGAGACTAAAGGCGATGGATAATTACAAGATGAGCTCTAATAAATTAGAGAAATACCTGGACAAGCCGCGTGAGGAATTTACCCGGCAGGACCTGGTCAAGTATGTCGAACAGAACAACATCCAGGCAATCAACCTGCGGCATGTAGGCGGCGACGGAAGGTTGAAGACTCTGAACTTCGTAGTGACCGGCAAAGCCGAACTCGACCGCTTGCTCGCCGCTGGTGAAAGGGTAGATGGGTCCAGTCTGTTCAATTATATAGATTCAGCCTCAAGCGATCTTTACATCGTCCCCCGCTACAAGACCGCTTTTGTGAACCCTTTCTCCACGGTTCCGGCCGTAGATATCCTTTGCTCTTATTACAACCGGGAGGGAGTCCGTCTGCCAAGTTCTCCTGAAAATATACTGTCCAGGGCGGAAAAGGTATTAGCCGATGCCACCGGCATGCATCTCCACGCCATGGGAGAACTGGAATATTACGTTATCGCCAAAAAGCAGCATCTGTACACCATGATGGCTCAAAAGGGATACCAGGAATCGTCCCCCTTCTGTAAATGGGAGACATTGAGATATGAAGCGATGAAGGCCGTTGCCGAAGCGGGAGGAAACATAAAGTACGGCCACTCGGAAGTAGGCCATATCAACGGCGAAGAACAGGAAATGGAACAAGATGAGATCGAGTTTCTCCCCGTCCCGGTGGAAGATGCCGCTGACCAGCTTGTTATAGCCAAATGGATACTGCGGATGATCGGGTATAAATACGGGGTAGTGGTAACCTTTGCCCCCAAGATACTGGTCGGTCACGCCGGAAGCGGTCTTCATGTACATACCATGCTGATGAAAGACGGAAAGAACATGATGACGGATGGCAAAGGCCTGAGCGATATTGCCCGGAAGACCATCGCGGGCTTCCTGAGCCTGGCTCCTTCGCTTACATCATTCGGCAATACTGTCCCCCTGTCTTTCATCCGGCTTGTTCCTCACCAGGAAGCGCCGACTAATATTTGCTGGGGAGACCGTAATCGCTCGGTCCTGGTGCGGGTCCCGCTCGGGTGGCAGGACGTGGGAGATATGGCCCGGGACGCTAACCCGCAGGAAACGGCAGCGTTTGATAGCCTGGGTGATAGCCAGACTGTGGAGTTCCGCTGCCCGGACGGCTCTGCTAATGTTTACCTCTTAATGGCCGGTCTCGCCGTCGCCGTCCGGCACGGACTTGAGTTGGAAGGAGCTCTGGAAATAGCCCGCAAGCTGTATGTTGGGGTTAATATCTTCTCCCAGGAACACCAGCAGTTGCAGAGATCTCTCCCGCAGTTGCCCACATCATGCTGGGAGTCAGCCGATAGCCTCCTCAAAGACCGCTCAGTGTATGAGAAAGATGGAGTATTCCCGCCGGTGGTCATTGACGGGCTGGTCAAGATGTTAAAAAGCTATAACGACCTTGACCTGAGCCAGAGATATTACGGCAAGGGCGATGAGATCCAGAAGCTGGTGGATGAATTCTTCCACTTTGCCTAGTCCACGCCCACCCCGCAGCCTTTTCTGATGGATTATATGCCGGAGGGGATCACCCGATCCCCTCCGGCATTAACCTGGCTTCAAATGAGCCTGCGCACTATTGTAAGAACATGCCGATGTTTGTACAGTAGTGAGTACCCTCAGATCCAGATAACCTTGGTTTGCTGATAAATAACTCTGGCTTTTTCTGGTTTCTGTGATATCACTTCAACACACACTACAGCATAAGCAAGATGCAACGATGCTGTTGTCCAGCGATGAGGAGAATCCCTGAACCAAGATGAACTATCCGCCACGCTCTTAATTACTTTTGGACTTTGCGCTAATTTGTTGTTTTTATCTATGCCTTGACGTATTATAACACTCAGAGTATGCTCTTTCCCTCATTCGAAATCAAAAATTTGAGGAGGGCTTGTATGGCCTACTATCTGGACCTTTTTTCACCTGAGACATATAAGGCATTCTCAGAATCTGCACGCGATGTTTCTGGGTTTCGTTTAAGGCAAAAGAACGCTGCTCGAAAAGTTAAAATTGGTGATAAGCTTCTCTGTTATATAACTGGAATCTCAAGATGGGTCGGGATACTAGAAGTAACTAGCTCTCTTTTTGAAGATTCAACACCCAGATTTTATAAACAAGATGATCCATTTTCGATTCGGTTTAAAGTCCTGCCGATCGTGTTGCTACCGTTTGAACATGCGATACCTATCCATGAAGACTATATTTGGAACTCTCTTTCATTCACTAAGAATTGTGATAAGAAAAAATCGAATTGGACTGGCCCTTTGCGAGTGAGTCTGAGAGAGTTTAACCGGGAGGATGCTCTTTTTCTTGAAAAGAGTATTATCAACCAATCTAAGAACCCTAAGATTTTCCCTCTTTCTGAAGATGATAACCGAAGAATACGACTTTTAAAAATACGAACTAAGGATAATATTGAGGTTAATGTAAGTGTACCAGCGGATACAGAATCGTACGAATTACCAAAAGAGGAAGATTCAGATAGGAATGAATCCAAGAAGATTCAGGCTTTGATCGCTGAGATTGGTGACCAAATGGGTCTTAAAATATGGATACCTAAAAGTGATAGAACTAGGGTTCTAGAACACTGGATACCTTCAGAAAAGTCCCTTCTCGATGAGCTACCCCTTAATTATGATGAAACCACAATCAAGACCATAGAACAAATAGATGTTATATGGATAAAAGGCCGCTCAATAATCAGAGCTTTTGAGGTAGAACACACAACATCTATTTATTCTGGAATTCTTAGGATGGCGGACCTAATGTCCTTACAACCAAATCTGACGATTCACGCTCACATCGTAGCCCCTTATGAACGTAAAGATAAAGTTTTCGATGAAATTAAAAGACCTGTTTTCGCCTTACTTGAAAAAGGTCCCCTATCTCAATCATGCACATTTTTAAGTTATGACTCTTTAAAAGAAATTGCAAAACAAAAACACCTGAGTCGCATGTCTGATTCTGTTTTGGATGATTACGCTGAGGAAGCCACAGAAGAACAATAATTTCCATTATTTCAATATACTCATGAAATGGCAAACGTCCCATGTTTGTCCAGCAGCCTCAATAACTGGGTAACTGACCATCTTGCATGTCTTTGCTGCGGTAATAAAAAGCAAAACCGGATAAGTAATAAGAGCCTTAGAAAATGTATCTTTCGAGGGCTCATCATTTTAAACCTGTTCTATATTGACATCCGTATACCAATTGTATACAATTCAAGCTATGTGAGGTAAGATATTGCTCATTGAGTCTCTGGAAATCGATGACCATATTCTGGATAAAATAGAATCCAGGCATGGCGTCACATTTGATGAAGCCGAAGAGGCCTGTTTATCTGAATCAAGACATGTAAGACGCAGCCGGGAAGGTTTATATAAAATCTTCAGCCAAACGGCAAACGGGCGATATCTGCTGGTTGTTTTGGTAAATCCGGAAAGCAATCGATGGAAAATTGTTACAGCCAGAGAGATGACTGACAGCGAAAGGAAATTATACAAACAGGTGCGTGGAAGGTAGTTATGGCAGATATAAAAAAAGCAGTCGAGAAAATTGAACAGGGTGATGCCTGGGAAGATACTGATGAAGTGGTCCAGATAGAAGTAAAGAAGCCTCTGGATAAGGTCATTCCTATCAGGCTCTCCGCTGATAAATGGGAGCAGATTCGGGAAGAAGCCCGTGAATTAGGAATAGGGCCCACGACATTGGCTCGCATGTGGATACTGGAACATCTAAGACAGCGAGCTAAGGCTCGCTAATCATAAACATTGTATCCTGAACGGCAATCCTGCGCACCTTGGTAGAGTGATGCCAACGTTCGTTCAACAATAAAACAATTAATTGGAATCGCCCCGGCTGTTTATCGCAACAAGGGCTATTTTGGGTAAAAAGCCTATATCAGAAGATTTTTGCTAATTGTTATTCACTGGAGGCTTTGCCTCATCCCTTTCAATGTAAAATTGAGGGCGATATTGTTTGGGCAGTAATAGCCACGATGCCGCCGTGACTGCAGCTATTAATGCGCCGAATACCAGTAAACCTTTCATTGTTCATACCTCACTCTGTTTTTTCGCTGTAAGCTAATTTTGCGTGTCGATCAACCCATCCGGAACAGTTATCTGTTCCTGGGCTTTTTGCCTGTTTTTTTGAAGTTCATCAACTTTTGCTTTGTATTTTTCCTGCGCAATATTTTCTGCCTTCTTCCAGACCGCCATAATATAGGAGACTTTGCCTCTCTGGTAAGTCAATTTGGCTTCAACATACGGGTTAATCAGCGGATCGGATTCGATCTGTTTATCAAACCATTCTCCCTGTTCGTATGAACGCTGTTCGAAGACTTTAACTCCCTGCACCCTGGGAATAAGTACTTCTTCTGATAATCTGCCCTGTTTTTCCATCTCTTTTAATCTCTCCAGGAGGATTTTAAAGTCTTCCACCTTTGCCACCTGGACCCACATCTTCGCGTCTTCAATTCCCAATAGCTCCCAGTCAATGACGTCCGGTACCAGATCGTTGCTAAGCCGTTCTGCCACCTTGCTCATTCCTTCTTTTTCAATCCGCGAAGCCGCTCTTTCAAAAGATTCAACATAGCTTTTTATCGAATTTCGACAAACCTGAGAAATATTGGTCACGTTCTTAAGAGGTTCCATCCTTTTTAGCAGTTCATCCGGTATATTAATCCCAATTCTCATATTTCCTCCCCTGTTCAAATTAAAGATGTATGCTATATTATTATTATAACATACTATGTCTATAGAACATACACCTCACGTTTTCTGGAAAAGCAAGACCTGATATCGGAGAAGCTTGCGAGGGACAACTGTATTTTGTAAATTTGTGGGTAGATCACTTATCAGGGACATTTTTTGATTTAACTCATTTATACAAAACAACCAGACCAGGAATATGAATAATCTACTGGCGATACCACGACTTTTAGCTGGAATTTCCGGCATAGCTGCGTTTTTTCACTGGGATAAATAAATGGTGTTACTTGATGAAAGGAACTTTCCACCATTGTATTTATTACCACAGCTATAGAATAATTTATCCTTTTGTTTGTATCGGAAGAGTTTTTATCTTCGCAATAAACGCTGCCAATGTACTCATGAAATGGCAAACATGCCCATGTTCGTATCGTGGTAGCTTCAGGAAATGGATAAATAGTCACCTCGCTGGGCTTTGCAGTGGTAAGAAAACTTAATATCTGCCAATAATAAAAGCCCTCGACCGAGTTCATAGATCGAGGGCTTTAAACTTTTTAAAATCTTTACTCTAGACAAATTTAATCTGAATTTCTTTTACACCAATCAAAATTTAATATTCACATATCTGTTCTCAATACTCTTGTCGTCTAGTAACATCATTGTCATCCCAATGTGGAATAAATATAACCTTACTTTGACGTGCTCTCGTTAGTAGGACACGATAACTAATACCGGCATCTTTCGTTATGCTCTTAAACTATTCCCTGTGTCTGAATTCAATTCTAGTAAGCATCCTCTTCTGGCCCATCTGTGCTCTTTAACGGAGTATAGGAGGATATTATATTATGCTTCCATGCCTCGGCAGGATTTTTTTTACTCGAGATCACCTTTACTGGTATGGAGTCTCCCGCTTCAGGCGTATTGAAAGGTATGTTCAGTGGTACATCTCGAGTATAACCGCATTGAATACATTCCTCAAACCAGCCAAACTCATCCTTGTCCAGTATCAACGCTCCCTTACATTTTTTACATCCATGTAATTTCATCATCTCTTTGCTCCTCCCCTGATTTTTCTTTTTTTATTTTTACCGCCCCCACTTGTTAGCCCGATATGCTCATTAGAATGGAATTTGAGATATTTTTATTATCCTATCCGATTTATGGCAATCAATGTCTGATTCAAGTCCCAGATCTTGCTCAGAAGACCTCGCAGGGCAACCTGGTCTATTACTTTACCTTTTAGAATCGTTTGGCCGTCGATAAAATTTACCTCCATCCCTTCAAGCCAGCTCGACCAGCTTTTATTTAGATGTCCCTGGAGTCTGATCTCATATATTGCCGGCTGATCGATATTTCTCTCGCCATGCTCCTCAACCCGGTTCATCCTCTACTCCCATCTGTTTTTGATCTTTCAATTATAATTTTAGATTGGTAGATACCGCTTGAACACGTTCTAAAGTACAGGCAAAGTACAGTTCTGGTACAGTTTGCAGCTAATTGAAGATTCAGTTCTGTCAAAAATGATGCTATAATCGATACTGTCTGTCGTTTAAACATATCCAGACAATTACCTGAATTTTTCGACCGGAGAAATGCAGAGTGATTTCGGAGCAGCTCCTGCGGACTAAATTAACTATTCCCCAGAAACGGGCAGCCCTGGTATCCAGACCTCGCCTGTTCGAGCGCTTGAATTCTGGTCTCGATGGTAAGCTTATTTTAATTTCAGCGCCAGCTGGTTTCGGGAAAACTACGCTGATAACAGATTGGATTTCTCATGTCAGACGGCCGGTAGCCTGGTTATCGCTCGACGGAGGAGATAATGATCCGGGATTGTGTATGGAATATTTCATCGGCGCCCTGCGAACAATTAAACCAAAGGTAGGCGCTAGCGCTTTGCGCTTGTTCCGGTCATCCCCCGAGGTACCCATAAAGACTATTCTGACCGATCTAATAAATGAGATTTGCTCGTTACCGGGCCATTTTATCTTAATACTGGACGATTATCATACTATCACCAATAAAAATATTCACAGCGCATTAGGTTTACTGCTCGAAAACTTGCCTCCCAATATGCTAATTGTTATTTTAACCCGGTCTGATCCTCCGCTGTATCTTGCTCATCTGAGAGGGAGAGGACAACTCACTGAGCTACGGGCAAGTGATTTACGCTTCACTCTTGAAGAGGTCACCGAATTCCTTAATGAAAATATGAAATTGGGGCTAAACCAGGAGGAAATCTTCTCTTTGGACGCACGGAGCGAAGGCTGGGCGGCCGGCCTTCAAATGGCCGCTGTTTCTTTAAAAGGAAGAATCGATAAAGCGGAATTCATAGATGCTTTCAGCGGCACTAATCGTAACATCACGGACTACCTGTTTGAAGAGGTCTTTGGGTGTCAATCCGCAGATATGCAATCTTTTATGCTCGAGACGGCCATACTGGACCAATTGACCGGCCCGTTATGCGATGCGATCACCGGAAGAACTGATAGCAGTTTGATATTGGAAAGTATGAAAAAATCTAATCTGTTTGTTTTGGCTTTGGACGATGAAGGTCGCTGGTATCGTTACCATCGTCTTTTTGCGGATCTATTGCTGCATAGTTTAAAGAATTCGAAGCCACAGATGGTACCCGAATTATATAAACGGGCTAGTTTATGGTATGAGCAAAACGGCTTGGCTGTCCAGGCAATCGAACATGCTTTGATGGGAAAGGATTTTTCTTTAGCTTCCAGTTTGATAATACGACACGCTGAAACTACCCTCATGAATGGTGAATTGGCCACATTTAAAAGATGGACTCTCTCGCTGCCCGAAGAGAATGTTAAGGCTAATCCAGTTCTTATCATTTATCAGGTTCTGGCAGACCTTTGGCTTCATAGCGGCTCGCTGATAAGAGAAGAGGCAAAATTACAGGAAATTGCGCGGTTGGATACCCAGGGTCAGCTTACTGGGGCAGTTTTGGCAGTCCAGGCTATTCTGGCTACTGCTCATGGTGAAACTCGCCGCAGCGTAGATTTGGCTAATCGGGCTTTGGCGATTTTACCACCTGAGAGCACATTTTGGAGACGCATTGCAATACCCTGTCTGGGTCAATTCAGCCTGTTGAGAGGTGTACTTCCAGCAATACCAATCGCCATTGATCTCTTCAATGAAGCTGTTGAGATGGGTAGAAAAACCGGCAACCTTTCCTCCACGGCTTTAGGTTTACGCCGACTGGCTGAGGCGCGCATTGCCGCCGGCCAGTTGCATGAAGCCCGGGCCTGCTATCAAAAGATCATTGATTCGGCGATGGATAGCCGGGGTAAGTTGCTCCCGTGGGCCAGCTTCGGACTGATCGGATTGGGAAGTTTAGCCAGAGCCTGGCGTGATTTAGATAAGGCCGCTGCATTGCTGGACCAGGGTATCCAACTGGCTAGCGGAAAGCTGGGGCTGTGGCAAATTGAAGGATATGTAAATCTGGCTCGCGTCAGAGATATCCAGGGGGATACTGTCGAAGCAGATAAATTGATTTATGATGCCCGGCAATTGACAAACGAGTCTCCAGATAGCAAAGAGTTTGATATTTTTATCTCTGCGAATGAAATTCTGATGTTTCTGAGACGAGGCGATCTTAGCGCAGCGACCCAATGGGCAATGGAAAGAGGTCTAAGTAATGCCGGCGATTCGGAAGCTACTGGTGAAGTTGATCAAAAAGCGGTGGCGGGGTACTATTCCTCCGAATTGGAACTGATAACTTTCTCCAGGGTATGCCTGGCACAGGGTAAACTGGGAGAAGCCATACAATTGCTTGAGACATTATCCAGATCCGCAGAAGGTTTTGGAAGGATGGGCATAATTATTGAGATCCTGATGTTGGAAGCCCTCGCTTATAAAGCTTCAGGTAAGCCTGAAAAGGCTTTAGACTTATTAAAACGCTCCTTGATGCTGGCGGAGCCGGGAGGATACATCAGCTTATTCGTTGATGAAGGTGTACCGATGGCCAATTTATTATTTGAAGCCGCCAAACAAAAAATTACACCTGAATATACACAATGTCTGCTGCAAGTTTTTTCTGGTCCAGCACCTAAGCCTGAGCTTTTAAGTAAACCTTCAAAGATTGCGGAACCATTAAGTGACAGAGAGCTGGATGTATTAGCTTTGCTGACACAGGGATTATCAAATAAAGAGATTTCCCACCGCCTGTGCATTGAATTGCGCACCGTCAAATGGCATACCGGAAATATTTTTGGGAAACTGGGCGTCAAGAACCGTACTCAAGCTGTCGCCAGGGCTCGCGAAATAGAGATTCTTTAACCAGGTTCATTTACCCTCCTTTCTTAAAGCATTCTGTTATAACCCTTCTAAAACTTTTTCCCAAACAGGCTTGGTGGAGACTGAGTAGCCTCTAAAGCAAATGATATTTTCAATATTACATTAACAATAGCCTTTATATTTAAAAAACAAAGGAAAGTAACGATCTTGATGCAGTTGAGCAGGTTATTAACTTTACCCCTAATGCTCCCTATTCTCGAAAATATTTTGCGAGACTATATAACGGCAGAGATCAATCCTGCTCCAACTCAGAATAACCAACTAATTCTTTCATCGGGCATCAAGTTAATAGGCATTGAATTGTGGATAGAAAAATTAATGATAGCAAGGAAGCATTTCTTAGTGCGGCATTAACTTCCCATTGGAATTGCTGAGCTTATTTTCTCCTAAAAAGGTGATCTCTCTAAATGGGTCTTTAACGAGCTATAGTTCAAATCCAGGCCTGGATTCGGATTCAGACTCGATAGCTATTTCAAATGGCGTAAGTCTTCATTACCCGGTAATTAATTTTATTAGGATAATTTTTCCTTGAGATCGTATGGTCTGTCGTCTTTCAGTTTTTTATGCGAAAAAGTAAATGTTTAGCTGTATAACAAATTAAGTGAGTTACCGTATTGAATTTAATAACTTTAGTATTGTAGATACCTGTATGTCAGGTCGTTTTAATCTTGGCAAATGGAAATTATGACTGAAGACAGGAGGTAAGAGTTATGGCTATGAAAGAAAGGTCAACAGGTGCAACGATGACAACGGATCTTGGAATGATGGCACAAGGTTATTTTGATGCCTGGAATACCCATGATGTAGAGAAAATTCTTTCCTACTTCACTGATGATTGTATTTATGAAGATTTTGGTAACGGAAAAACCTGTAATGGCAAGGCCGAGTTAAAAGAGTACTGTCATATGCTGTTTCTGGATTATCCCGATTTGCGACTAGAGAAGAAATCCTGGTTCAGCTCCGGTAATAATATCTCTTATGAATATATTATCAGTGGCACACATAAGCACAGCAGTAATCCCTCTATACCAGTTACAGGAAAGCGGTTTTCTGTCCCGGGAGTCTCCTTAATTGAGATGAGGAGTAGTAAAATATATCACAAAAGGACTTACTTCAATCAGGCTGCTTCCTTACAGCAGCTTGGATTGATGCCTGCCATGGCTGCAAAATAACTTTTGTTAAAGAAGGAATGTATTAATTTTTAGAGAAAATAGTATACGTCTGATTCCCAGACGTATACCATCCACCAAACGTGAATCGGGACTTAAAAGGCTATCGTTTTGTAAACTGCTATTTTGAGCCTAAATGGTATAGGTGGATTGTGTTCAAGTCTTCGAGATCAATGTTCAACTGTAGGCATATCTGTTCTAAGGCTAAAGAATATGCTTTAGGAGGAGCATAAGCATACTGGCAAATTACTTTTTAACTTCGGAGTAGTATATTAGATCTTTAGTGAGGAAATAATATCTCAGCAGCAGTCCACAATAAGATTATGACACCGACCATTAAAGGTAAAAAATTCAAGATAGCCCTATCCTTATTTCTAAAGACTGCCAATAATCCTATAATTAAGCCTATTATTCCCAAAACAGCGATAGCAGGAGTAGGCAAAGGAAAATGGAAATAGTTTGCTATTTTCATGCCGATTAAAACGATGAAAGCAATACTTAATCCTACCGCCCATTTGCCGAGCGTTGTTTTGGGTAAAATCTTCATTCAAATAGAACTGCTTACGAGCTTAGTTTCAAGCTATTGACATTATACCCCTAATCTAAATATATAAACAGACTCAAATTTAGCTTCAAAAAGCATAGCATATTAATAAAATTTACATTTAGCTATGAATTAGCTTCGCAGCACAATAAAATATTGATAAAAAATACATGGTGGCTCATACTGCTAGCCAAAGGATAATATTGGAATATTGAAATGTACTCATGAAATGGCTGACATGTCCATGTTCGTACAGTAGTGAACTCAACTGAAGCTGAATCAAAGTCAGTGAGCGTTATGTTTAAGGGGATTTAAAAGATATTCCAATCCGTTGAGCTTGATTTCATAAATTGCGGATAATTGGGCGCCGATCTTCCCGGGGGGAAAACCTTTTCGGCTGAACCATTCCAAATAAGTCACCGGGAGGTCGCAAAGAAGACGGCCTTGATATTTTCCGAAAGGCATACGAATACTTACCAGCTCCGATAATACCCCGGGATTGATATTATCCCCGCCTGCATTAAACTTCATATCAATTAAAACCCTCTAATATCTTAATTTCCTTTAATTATTCTATTGGTTCTTTAACTTCAGCGTCTTTTAGCATAGATAGAACTATGCGTTTGCGCTGCGTATCGATTTCCACGACCGTAACTTCCACTTTTTGCTGAAGCTTAACTATATCGGCAGGTCTTTTGACAAAATGATCGGCCAGTTTGCTGATATGCACCAGGCCGTCCTGATGAACTCCGATATCCACAAAAGCACCAAAGTTGGTAATGTTGGTGACAATTCCCGGGAGTTTCATGCCGGGTTTTAGCTGGTCGATATTGTTAATTCCGGCAGCAAAACTAAAAGCCTCGAACTGTTTCCTGGGGTCTCTCCCGGGCTTCTTAAGCTCCTGCAAAATATCTGAAAGGGTGGGTATGCCAACAGTCTCACTGATATAATTCTCCAGGATAATATTTTGTTGTAGCCCGGCATCCTGCATTAATTCCCGGACCGAGACGCCCAAATCCCTGGCCATGCGGCTAACCAGACCATAGTTCTCCGGATGAATGGCACTGGAATCCAGCGGGTTTTCGCAATTGCGAATGCGGAGAAAACCGGCTGCCTGTTCAAAAGCTTTTGGGCCCAGGCGGGGCACTTTTTTTAACCCCTGGCGGCTTTTAAACGGCCCATTTTCATTACGATACTCTATAATATTTTTCGCCAGGACCGGCCCAATCCCCGAAACATAGGTCAAAAGCTGTTTACTGGCAGTATTGACCTCGACTCCCACTTTGTTAACACAGCTCATGACCACATCATCCAGACTTTGCTTGAGCTTGCCCTGGTCAACATCATGCTGATACTGACCGACACCTATTGATTTAGGATCGATCTTTACCAGTTCTGACAGCGGGTCCATCAATCTGCGTCCGATGGATATAGCTCCCCTGACGGTAATATCATAATCGGGGAATTCTTCGCGAGCTGCCTCCGACGCTGAATAGATGGAAGCCCCGCTCTCATTCACCATTACGACTATTATTGTGTCCGGCAGTTTAAGCCCACGGATAAAAGCCTCGGTTTCACGGCCGGCAGTTCCATTGCCGATCGCAATTGCTTCAACTTGATATCGCTTCACCAGATCGGAAAGAATAGTCCCGGCTTCCTCAGCTTGCCGGGCTGAAAGAGTAGGATAAATGGTGGTATTGTGGAGAAGTTTACCCTGCGGGTCCAGGCACACTACTTTGCATCCGGTGCGGTAGCCGGGGTCGATTGCCAGTACGGTTTTATTACCCAGGGGGGATGCCATCAAGAGCTCATACAGATTTTGGGCAAATACCCGGATAGCTTCAGCATCGGCACGTTCTTTGATCTCCTGCCGGATATCGGTTTCCAGTGAAGGCGCCAGCAGCCTTTGATAGCTGTCTTCCATAGCCAGAATAACCTGGTCCGAGGCTGGGTTCTGCCCCTTCACAAAATACTGGAACATTATCGATAAAGCCTTCTCCTGCGGAGGTCTTATAGAGATCTTGAGATACCCTTCAGCTTCCCCGCGAAACACTGCCAGAACCCGGTGGCCGGGCATACGAGAAGCCAGCTCCTGCTGCTCAAAATAATCGCGGTACTTGGCGCCGGCTTCCTCTTTTCCCTGTATTACGCTGGACTGAAGCAGCCCGTCACGGGCAAAAAGGCGGCGCAGGGACTGCCGGACCCCGGCATCTTCATTTATCATCTCCGCAATAATATCGCGGGCTCCGGCCAGGGCTTCTCCAGTGGAATTAATTCCTTTTTCCGGATTGATAAAGGCCACAGCCGCCTGTTCCGGATCTGTCAGATCATCCTGAGCCAGTATTGCCAGCGCCAGAGGCTCTAATCCTTTCTCCCGGGCGATGGCAGCTCGGGTGCGCCGCTTGGGACGGTAAGGTAAATAGATATCCTCCAGGGCAGATAAGGTTTCAGCGGTGGAAACCGCCGCTTGCAATTCATCCGTTAGTAATTCCCGTTCTGCTAAAGACTTTAGAATGGCCTCGCGGCGTTTATCCAGTTCAGCTAATTGGGATAATCGATCACGTACCCGGGTAATAATTACTTCATCCAGTGAGCCGGTCTGTTCTTTACGATAGCGAGCAATGAAGGGGACCGTAGATCCTTCCTTTAAAAGAGACTCGACAGATTGGGTTTGCCAGGGTTTAAGCCCAAGTTCGGCAGCGATGCGAGAGGTATATAGTTCAGTCATTTTGATATGTCTTTCTTCCTGAATAAAAAGTTTTCTAATTCATTGAATCATGTTAGAGGAGCTTTAATCAACTTTACGTTTGTGAAGTACCGGAAGAATCCGATGAAGTATCAAAATCGAATTCCTATTTTGGCTGAAAGTTCCGGACCTGATGCATTTCGGTCAGTCTCGGAAAGCCCTGTTCTTCAGGATATTAACCGGTCGAGGTTGTAGCCGGAGTGTATAAAGTACAGGCTGCCTGTTATTAACAGGCAGCCTGTAAAAAAAGGGGAGAAGAAGGCTAGGATAACCATCCCTGGACTATGTCCTGGTTATTGTTTACCCATTCCCTGGCGGCTTCCGCCGGGTCCATTCCGTCCACATTGATTTTATACATTACTTCGCCTAGCTGGGAATCGGTCAGTTTCATGTTGGACAGCATATTGGCCGCTTCCGGCATGTCCTCTTTGAAGCCCTTCCGGGCGATTATCTGGATTTCCTCGGCCCCACCCAGTGTCAGCTCAGGATCTTCCAGAATTTTGAGGTCCCATTTGAAGAACTTCCAGTGCGGAGCCCATCCTGTAACCACGATCCATTCTTGTTTTTCTACAGCGCGGGTAAGCTCGGCAATCATAGCCGCCTCACTGGACTCGATGAAGTTCCAATCTTCCAGTCCGTAAGTAGGAATAGTATTCTCTTCGGTATGGATCATCAGGCCGGCGCCAGGCTCAATGCCTACAATCCGGGAACCGAACTTGTCTTTATGATCGTTTAACTCTGTTATGGAATCGATGGTGACATATGAAGGTACCACCAGACCTAACTTGGCATTATCAAAAAGAGTACCGAGGACTTCAACATCATCCTTGTATTCGTCCCAGTAAGATTCGTGAGTGTAAGGCAGCCAGGCTGTGGTAAAAGCGTCCGCATCACCTTTGGCGACTGCGGTCCACATCGGTCCGGCACTGACAACATCTTTCTTCACCTCATAACCCAGGTCTTCCAGAACTGCCTCAGCAATATGGGTTTCAGCCTCAGCACAGGCCCACTGTACGTAGATCAACTTCACAGTGCCTTTTTCCTCAGTCTGGGGGGTAGTAGCGGCGGGTTGGGTTTGTGCGGGGGTCGTAGAACCGGCTGGCTCTGTAGTATTG
>JAQULX010000014.1 GCA_028718465.1 Dehalococcoidales bacterium
CTGTAAATTTTGTGAGGCCTAAATGTTTAACTGAAATGCAGCGGGTATTCGAAAGGGAACAGAACCGTGGTAACGGACCTGTCAGACTTGGTGATAATCCAAATTTCCGGCAGTCCCTCGGCATGACAGACTGAGCGCAACTGGGAGCCTGCCCGCAGAGCGATTTCGTTAGCTTGTTTAGCCTCTTCCGTTATTTCTCCCCATTCCCCCTGAGAATGTCTCAGCAGACTCTGGACTACCAATCTGGCAAAAGCGGTATTATCCCTAACTAAATCCCGGACTGCCGGGGTCATGACCATTCTCCCCAGACGAAACTTAAACGGCATTGGAACACCTCCTTCCTAAGTATCCTTACTGTTGATCCCTATACCGGCAATAATTCTCTTTCCCTGTTATTCGCTACCGGAGTTGGCGTTGAATGGATCGCCTTGCCGATAGTACGTAAGCTGTGATGTCTCTCCTGGGCAATCTGCTTGGTGGTTTTCCGTTCTTCAAAATACAACCGCCGGATTTCGGCGAAGATTTCTGTTCTGACTGATTTCTGCTCCGGTATCCTGGCTCCGGCTATAAAAAGCAATGGAGTGGGTGGAAAGCCGCCATAACCTTCTCTTTCTACCTGGACAATCCGCTTTTCTTTGAGTAGGCTATCCAAATGTCCCTGTAGTTCTTTGACCGAGACCTCCAGATAACTGGTCAACTCCGCCCGGGTCATCCCTTCCGGCTTCCGCTTCAAAATATTCAGGATATGTTCCTTGAGATGGTTATCCCCAGCACTATCCTGCCAGACCTCCACTGAACTCTCCATCTCCGAGAGATTCCGTTCCTGCCAGTCGGCGAAGACTGCCGAAAAACACTGTTCCAGCTTGATATAGCTGTTGCGATACCGCCGGTAGCCATATTCTTTGAAAAACGCATGAATCTGGCGTTGGGCATAGCGCCGGGTCTCCTCCATACTCATCTCCTGCTGCCAGGCCAGATACCCTGAGACATGCAACTCCTGGAGGAAGTCTTCCCAGATGTTATCCCGCTTGAGCTTGTCTTTGAGGATCGAGGACATGAATCGCAGCCGGCTAAAGCACCATTTGACATGGGTATCGGCTGCCCCCAATTCGTAATACATGGAATTTCCCCCTTAATATAAAAATTGAGGCACCCGCCTTAAGACGGATGCCTCTCTCAAACCGATTGAAGTGAAATCAGGGGGATAGCCTTGGTTACGAATTGAGCCTCTCAGAAACACAAAACGCCCCAGCACACCAAGGTTATTTTTCCCTTGGTGACTGAGGCGTGTTTAGTTTGTCGCCGTTAGCTGTTCAAGTAATGTTTGACGGCTTGCCAGCATCTAACGCTGATTCTATCCTGTATCTCTTTAGGTATCTTGCCGTACCTTATCGCTTTCCTTTTTTTAGATTTGCTCATGGGCTTGAGTATATCCCCAAGCTCGACATGTAACCTGATAAAGCTGGAAGCTAATCTCAATTTAGCAAACGGCTTAAAAGTGAGTCCGCTTATCCCTAATCCCTCAAGGTAGTATTCAGGCTGGTTATCGTAATAAATGTCTTGTCCTATTCCGCTGAATCTACCCTGTAAGGGATAAGTTCTCTCACTGGTGCGGTGTCTTGCTTCATATTCGACTTCCCATTCAGCTTGTCTATCCCCTCTGTCACTGGCTTTCCAATCAGCTATCAGGTTATCAATATAAAGCTCATAGTGATGTTCAGGGATTTGACACTTAGGATGTCCAAAGACACAAAAGCCCTTAGAGCGTAAGAATAAGGTAACAAGGTAAGTTTGACGGGTATCATTCGCCCATTTCGGTTTGTTGGCCATATTATCCCCCCTTATTTCATGTCTCAAGCGGTAAAGTGTCCCATACGCCCTGATTTATCTAGGCAGGTACTAATTCCCGCTCTAGGGTAGGGACTTCATTCTCAGAGTCGGTATGGGTATGAGTATCGGCTTTGTTTTCAGCTTCATCAATGGCTTGCTGGACTAGGTTCTCCATCGCTTCATCCAGCTTCTCTTTATCGTGTTGCTGGATAGGCTTACCGGCTTCAATGGCTTTGGTAACTTGGGCTTTGTAGGCTTCACCATGCTCATTAAAGACCATGTGAGCGTAATTCTGTAAGCCAGCGACAAAGTTTTCTCTTACCAGCTTGACGCTCTCACTAATGTCCTTAGCGACTTTAATCACAGGCTTGCCCGATTTGGAGAACTTCACCGAACCGTCTTGATTGTAAGCCAGTCTCAAAGGTGCGCCGATTGATTCGCTGGGGATAGCCGTATCCCCCATAGCATTAGTAGCCGTAAAAAAGGGTAGCCAGACCGTCTCAAGGTCGATACTCCAGACTTTACGGCTGGTCGCTTTGTTAGCGGTAGGTTTCAGCAGATTCTTAATGTAATTGGGTGTCTCATTCACGTCTTTAATCCATCCTTTTCTTAATATTTGACGTATGGGACACTCTACCGCTTGAGACTCTCTATATCCAGCAAGATTGCGCTTTTCGGTAGTCCTGATATATAAGGTAGGGACTAACCTATTCGGCCTGCTACCAATCGTTTGTCAGCTTTCCGCTATAAGTGTGCGGATAGCCTGAAGCTGGAATTTGTAAACGTTCAAAAATGTAGTTTTATTTTCAATTTTCCAACAAAAAGTCAGAAAGTGACATATTAAGAATTAGCTATAACTTAATGCCCCCAGAGGAGTTATGGAAAATGAATTTTTTAACATTGATGTAAAACTAACCAGTTCTGGCGAGGTGTAAAACTAGCCGGGAAGATGGAGGCTATTCCGCAAAATAGATTGCCTGCCTGCCTGCCCTCATTAGTCCAGAACTAGGAAATTGGGGTATTGAAAAGAAATCCCCTGAATATTCCGGCTGAAAACCGACAGTGTGACCGCCAAAAACCGACACTCTGACCGGCGGGAACCGACACTCCCGCCGCATGGTCCGACACCTCCTTATAATATGTTCAGCGCCGCAAGGTGCAAATACATAAAGGAGGTCGGAAATGACCAATTACAAAGAGATCCTGCGGTTACAAAGCCTTGGGATCAACAATACCCGAATTGCAGAAGCCTGCGGCTGCGCACGCAGCACCGTCATAAGCACTCTGCAATATGCCGCCGCAAAGGGCATAACATGGGATTCGGTTCGTGACTGGAGCGAGAAAGAAGTAGCGGAGAAGTTGTTACCTTCAGTCGAGACAAGGCAGACCTACAAGATGCCGGATTACGAGCATGTCCACCGGGAAATGCAGAAAAGCGGCGTGACGCTCAATCTATTATGGCTGGAATACTGTGAACAATGCCGGTCGGTCGGCGATCTGCCATACAAATCCACCCAGTTCAACAAGTACTACGCCGACTACGTTCATAAAACCAGGGCCACCATGCACCTCGAACATAAGCCCGGAGACGTTACGCAGGTTGACTGGGCGGGCCAGACTGCCCACATTGTCGATACGGATACCGGTGAAGTCATCAAAGAATACCTGTTTGTTGCCGTTCTGCCCTACAGCGGATATTCCTACGTGGAGGCGTTCCATGACATGGGGCAGGAAAACTGGATCGCGGCTCATGTAAACACATATCGCTGTTTCGGCGGCGTCACGAGGATATTGACGCCGGATAACTTGAAAACGGGTATAACGAAAAACACAAGGGATGAACTGATCATTAACCGTACCTACCAGGAAATGGCCGAACATTACGGAACGGCAATCATTCCCGCCCGTCCGAGATCCCCGAAGGATAAAGCCGCTGTCGAAGGCACGGTAGGGGTTATTTCGACATTTATACTCGCAGCTCTGCGAAACCAGCAGTTTCTTTCGCTTCGAGAGTTGAATGAAGCTGTATGGGACAGACTGTACGAATTCAATCATAAGCCTTTTCAGAAGAAAAACGGGAGCCGCGCTTCTGCGTTTGATGAAGAGAAGCTCTTTTTACTCCCCCTGCCCGGACATCCTTTCGAGCTGGCCATATGGAGAATAGCCACAGTTCAATACAACTACCACATCAGCGTGGATTCGCAAAACTACTCCTGCCCTTATGAGTACATCAAGCAAAAGGTTGATGTCCGGATGACCCGCAGCACGGTAGAAATCTTCTTTGAAGGCAGTCGCATAGCTTCTCATCCACGGCTCTACGGCAGACCGAACCAGTACAGTACGCTTGAGGCGCATATGCCGCCGGACCATCAGAAATATGTACAATGGAATGGCGAGCGCTTCATCAGTTGGGCGAAAAAGGTTGGTCCGAACACGACTTCGGTAATTCTGTTATTCTTGAACAGATATGCCGCAGAGCAACAGGGCTACCGATCTTGCATGGCACTACTGAAGCTGACGGATAAGTATCCGCCGCAGCGCCTGGAAGCCGCCTGCAGCAAAGCTTTTTCTTTCACGGCATCCCCAAGTCTCAAAAGCATACAGTCTATACTGCGTTCAGGGCAGGACAAACTGCCCGAACAGGAAGAGGAAAAACCATCATCCGCCTCTGAATATGGTTTTACACGCGGAGCCGAGTATTACGACAGGAGGACGACTGATGCTGACTGAGAATACTGTATCCAAGCTTTACGAGATGAAACTGAGCGTTATGGCCCAATCATTCCGGGAACAGATGACCCGTCAGGAATGTCTGGGACTATCCTTTGAAGATCGGTTCAGCTTGATTGTGGACTCCGAGTGGGCTTCCAGAAAGAGTAACCGGCTGAACCGCTTGATACGCAGTGCCGAATATGCAATCCCTGGCGCCAGCATGGAAAATATAGAATACTCCCCTGAGAGAAATCTGGACAAAGCGCTCATCTCCAGGCTTTCGTCCAGCGCCTACGTCCTTGAAGCTAACAACGTGATCATTCTCGGCGCCACAGGTGTGGGCAAAACACATGTCGCTTCAGCGCTTGGGATGGCAGCCAACAGAAGCTTTTATGCGGTCAAATATATCCGTCTCCCGGACCTTCTTGCTGAGCTGGCGATCTCGCGCGGTGACGGAACGTATCGAAAAGTGAGGAAAAAATACAAACAGGTCAAGCTGCTGATCCTGGATGAGTATCTGTTGTTTCCGTTAAAGGAATCCGAAGCCCGTGATCTTCTCGAGATCGTAGAAGCACGGCACAAGGTCGCTTCAACAATATTCTGTTCGCAGTTTGCCGTTGCCGGGTGGTATGCCAAGATCGGCGAACCTACGCTGGCCGAAGCTATCTGCGATCGTATCGTGCACAACTCCTATACCATCAAGATAGAAGGCAACTCTATGAGAAAGCGGAAAAGCATCTCCGAATAACAAACTCCTGCGCGGCGACTGGCTTTTGGTCGGTCGCTGCGCTCAATAAAGCAAACTGTCGGACTTCGCGGTCGAGGTGTCGGAATTTTCCGGCCAGGATGTAGGAATTAAACGGTCACGCCGTCGTTTTACATCGGTGTATGCAATCCCCATGATCTGTTACAACAATCTTGGGAGAGGGATGCCGACTCGCAACTGCGAAGCCGGAATATAGTGAAGGATAGCTTTTATGATTAAAAGTGTGGGCATTGACTTAGACAGCGGTGGAGAGTATAAAGTACGCTGCCTGGGCGAAAGAGCCAAAATGTGTGACTGATACTCGGATTGACAATAACTTACTTGATAACCTATACTACCATCCGTGAGAATTTTTCGTTGGATAGCTTTTATTCCTGCTGGAATACTCGCTGCAGTTATCGCGACATTTCCTATTCATTGGCTTGTGATGTTGATTGCGTCTAATGAAGAAAACCTACTAAATTTATTATCATCAAGAACATTAGAAACCCTAATAATCGCTTTTACCACGCCATTTTTGATAATCTTCGTTGGCTCATGGACAGCACCAGCCCATCGTTTTGTGGCTGCGATTACGCTCTCAATAATTATCGCTTTAATTTTAGGGGGTGTATATGTCTTTGCTTTCAGCGGTAATCCTATTTTAAATGGATGGAATTCGCTTTATTACGGAGCTACACCTGTATTGAACTTATTAGGAATAGCCTCTGCGCTTTACACTGTAAACAGAAAATGGCAAGCAAGCCAAATTAGTGCCCACATAGGAGATCCCCAAGTATAATTTAACCAAAAATCACTTAAGCCTCTTTCTAAATCATCGAGAGCCAATTTTGGTAAATAATCTGAAATATTTTTCCTTCAAAATCCCAAGGGGCTGAATTACTATTTAATAAGTTTAATTCTGCTAACTATTTTGAGCCTGGTTAATAATGTGAATTTGGGGTCGGATGTCAATAGTGGACACCAAACCTCTTCAGGCAGCTAGTAATCCGGCATAATACTCCCGGACGAAAATCGCAGGCGATAAGTATCCTAATCCAGCCTGTATTCTCTGCCGGTTATAATAGACCTCAATATATTCGGTAATGGCTTGCCGGGCCTCCTGGCGGGTCTGGAAATGACACTGATAAATCAATTCTTGCTTGAGCATCCCCCAAAAACTCTCCATCGGGGCATTATCATAACAGTTCCCTTTCCCACTCATAGAGACTTGGACGCCGTAGTGCTCCAGTAGCTGCCGGTATTCATAAGAGCAATATTGACTGCCACGATCAGAATGGTGCAGTAACCCCTGGGCCGGACGGTGGGCTTCCACCGCCCTTAAAAAACTCTGGCTGACCAGGTTCTTGGTCATTCGCTCTCCCATCGCATAACCGACAATTACTTTAGTAAAGAGGTCCTTATGCCCGGCTAAGTACAGCCACCCTTCATCCGTGGGCACATAGGTGATATCACTCAGCCACACCTGGTTCGGCTGCGTGGCCTGGAACTGTTGCTGCAGGAGATTTTCGGCTACCGGCAGGTGATGCTTTGAATAGGTGGTCGCCTTGAACTTCCGCTTTTGTTTACAGCGTATCCCCAGCCTGGTCCGAATCTTTTTAATCCGGCAGATTCCTACTGTGACGCCATGTTTTGTTAGGTCCTGCTGGAGCCGCTCCGGTCCGCATAATTGCCGGGTCCGTTTATGGGCGGCCTTGATCTCCACCTCTAGTCTCAGCTCCTCCTGAGCGTGTTTCGATAACGGCCTATCTTGCCAGGCATAATAACCGCTGGTAGAGACCTTCAGCAGTCGGCTCATTAAGGGAAGGGGATATTGGTTCCGCATCTCCTTCATCAGCGCGTACCGGGCAGCGACTCCCTCGCAAAATAGGCCGCCGCTTTTTTTAGTATCTCATTCTCCATCTTCATTTGCGCCAATTGCTTCTTGGTGCGGGCTAATTCTATTTCAACTTCTGTTAGTGGCCGATAACTCTTACCTATCTCTGACAGTTTGCCGGATTTGGATGCCTTGACCCAATTGGCCAGGGTGGAAGTCGGCAAAGATAGCCGTTGGGCGGCTTCCGTCCAGGATAAATTTTCTTCTGTGACCAACTTCACCGCTTCTTCTCGAAACTCTTTGGTATACCTTCCTTGGGGAATCCTTTTCATTATGAACACCTCCGTCTCTATTCTATTTTCCCTTGACTTTGGTGTCCATTAAATCCATCTTACCCCAATTAGTTCTGTACGAACTCTATCCAATTGGATACCTGATTTTGTTAAAATTTGACTTGCTCTGCCTGTCTGTTCACGAAGCAGCCCTAATAAGAGGTGCTCCGGCAGAACTTGAAGGCTGCCAAGATTAGACGCTTCTTCTAGGCTAAAATCCATTGTCTTTTTAGCGTTATCATTTAGTGTTGTCTGATCGGAACTGGGAGCCTTTTCATCATTGATATGAAGTTCAGCTATACTATTTAGTTCTTCCATATTGACATTTAATTTATTTAGAATATCAACAGCTGTGTTCGGAACTTTTCTGAGAATAGCAACAAGTAAATGTCCCGTTCCTATGTAATTCCCATGTAGAAGTTTTGCTAAGTCTTCAGCGAAGGAAAAAATTTCGCGAACTTCAGCAGAAAATTTATCTACCCCATTTGACTCATCTTGTGTGTTTGCAGAAACGTTACTTCTATCTGATTCAACAGGATTTCCGGTTTCAGAATCAAGTAATATACCTGCCTTATCCAAAACCTTTTCTTCCGCGTAGATCGGAACGTCAGTTCTAACAGCCATAGCCAGAGCGTCAGATGGACGGCAATCTATGCAAATTGTTTCCCCATTGTTTTTAATAATGGTTTCGGCATAAAAAGTGTCATTTTCGAGCTTATTTATTACTACTGAGGAAATTATTGCTCCCACGGTGTCCATAACTGACACTAAAAAATCATGGGTCAAAGGCCTGGGAACTGATACACCCTGTATTTTAACAGCTATACAATCTGCTTCAGCGGGACCAATCCAGATAGGCAGATATTTGATGCCTTGTTTTTCCTTCAAGATAACTACACGTTGATTGTTTTGTAGGCTGACTCTAATACTATCAATGATCATCTCGATTTCGGCCATATCATTACCTCATAAATACGATAATTGGTATTTAAACCTTTATGAGCATTACTTGTTCGGAAAAAACAAGTGGGCAGATAATTCTTGTACCAAACTCTTATTGAGATTCGGCTGCTACTCCCTGTTTCATTACCTCGACAGATTTGTTCTCCAGAGTAAGAAGTATTATAAAACCAATCCAATTAAGCAAATTCAGAAACAAGAAGAATAGACTTCTACGTTTTTGTAATAGATACCATATCTCAGTGCCCAGAATTAAAATGCCTGCCAATACAAAGAGCCCGACCCATTTTAAAGTTATGCTGCCATTGGGTGGTGCCGAAAAATAACCCAAATAGAAAAGGAAGTTAGCTACTAACCATGCGAAAAATAGAGTTAAATTCAGATGCTTTTTGAACCAACTCATTTTTAGTTCCTCCTTTATATACCATTTATCGTTGAGCAGGTACATCCTGCTAAATTAAGGATTAGTACCTGCCAAGACTTTATATTCCAGCACGCCGTCATACGTGCCAAATTCGCCGCCTTTTCGGGCATAGATACTTAAAGTGTAAGTGCCCGGATTAGGGAATGTTGCGCTGATTAGACATTGATTTCCCGATCGGCGTGCTGACGTGTATGTTTCTGGTAGCTCAACATTTCCCTGGCTTATTCGTGCCATTAAGTATGTATCATTGGGCACGGGAAAGGTCATGCTTAGGCTTCCTTTAGCATTGACGACAGATTGAGTATTGCTTCCCAGATTCAATCCGTATTTAAAGAAGTCTGAATGAACATATGGTAACGCAGAAAAGTCGCTCTTAGAAAAGGGTGTGCTTAGGAGTTGCCATTTGGAGTCTTCTGGTAAATGGTTGTAGATAAACTGATTCGGAGGAGTAAGGAAATACGACTCATCGAAATCCCGGACAAACCTCTGCTGAATGATCGAGCCTGCACTCCAGGTGCTATCTATCAAATACCATCCACCATTTATTTTGACTCCATTCCAGGCATGATTTGTGGGCCCCGTAATCTGGTCACCGGCAGTGTAGCTGTAACCCTTAGCCCAACCGGTAATAGTAACGACTTCCAACCCGGCAGACTTAGCCAGGGCATTAAAAAGAGATGAATAACCTTGGCATACCGAGCTTCGACTGACAAGTACATCCACTGCGTTGGTACTCCCATATCTCCCAGTTAGATATGCAGAAAAATCATACGAAATATTTTGAGTAATCCAGCGATAAATTGCCCGGGTCTTTTCAAAGTCGTTCTTGGCTGGCTGTATCAGATAGTTCGCTAAAACGTTAACGGACTTCGCAGCAGAATCCGGCGTTCCAATAGCATATTGATCGATCGACTGGAATGCACTTCTGTCGATGTTTGAGGTTAGTCCAGGCGTAATAGCAGATGATAATGAAGCTACCGGAGAGGTTTTTACCGGGGTGCTAGATGAAGCTTGAACACTGGATGGGCTTACTGCTAATGGAGTTGATTTATTGACAGAGGTTACGGTCGATGTACCTGTCGAATTACTGAATTTCGAGCTTAAGAATGAGATTGAGGCATCTTTGTATGTCTCCATTGGTGCTACACCGGCAAAAGCCAAAATCAAAAAGAGAACGAATATAGAGAAAACTGTTAATTTCATGCTCGGCCAGCGCCAGCTATTTTTGGAAACTATCCTCCACATCCAAATGAAAAATATAAGTTCTGCAATAAAGATGAGAATGCCGACCAACTGGTTATATATGAATTGGCGGGAAAATAGTTTGATGCCGGACCAGATGACAATTCCAAGCAGGGATAAGATAGATAAATTTAATAACAATCTATAAAGCTTGCCGATGGTCTTTTGTTTCCGAGTAAAATAGTTAAACCATTTCTCTATGGAAAAAATGATGGAAAATCCCAATAATGTCCAGAATGGGATAGGAATACCGATATAAATGCTTATCCCCAATCCCGCCAAGGAAACAATTACAACCAGTAATAAAGCTTTGAGCCAGTTTTGGTTGCCAAGCCTTATACCTTTGCGCCTTCTATTCTCATTGGTATTAGACCTTGTATAATGATCCTCTTTTTGGCTGGGTTTGATTTGTTGTTCTTTGGGGTAATTTTCACTGGCTTTAGAAGTATCTTCCGGAGATGAATATCTGTCGTAGGCGATATGTCTTATTTCATCTAATGATCTTCCTTTTATTTTGCATTTAGGATTCAAGCATTCATATGTTTTCTCTCTGTTGTTGTACCAAACAGATTTTGCATAACACTTCGGGCAAACATCCAAATGAACATTATTTTTTCCTAGCCGTTTATTGGTACACTCTACACATGTGCAATTCGGCGGATGTTCACCTTTAATATAATCTCGATCTGATAATGGCATGATCCATAACCTCCATGTGGTCGCAAAGAGCCATTGAAAGTCAGTTTCCTTCCTCTGCGCTGTTACTGGTTGATTTATTTACAAACTTCAGGACGAAAGTGGACCATTTTTCTTGAGCGCGAGCGCGCCCGCTAATCAAGCCGCTTAGGGTAAAAAAGATGCATAGGAGGTATATAACCACCAGAAAAGGTAACAAATATATTATTGTAATGTTGAAACAGCCGCTGGAAAGGCGAGCCGAAATGACATGAATTCCGGTCCAAAAAGAGACATATGAACTGGAGCAATATTTCCAAACCAGAGCTAACACTCCAATACAAACTGCAATACTGGACATTACTGACACAGGGGACCATGATCCGAGTAATAAAAGCGGCCATAAGGTCACTATTGCTATTAACAGAACACCATAAGCTTGTATAGGTATCGGCATATGTCCTCCGCTTTATTTTTTATTCTGGAAATTTCTATTCACACTTTCATATCGTGAATTCAATTTGAACGCCAATTTTAGAGTCAAAATTTGCATAAGATTCTGCTTTAATTGTTTGTAATCGGAACAACTCCTTGTTCGTAATTAATGACCTGTCTGTTTTTTATTTCTTGAATTTGATTGATGTTTTTTACCATGATAATGGTTATGATAATTCCTACGACGTCTATGGCATCGGAGACTATATAAAAATATGTTGAGGTAAGTAATTCAGAGGCGGTTTCGCCTTTTAATACAATCCTTAGAGCAATTTGTGACAGAATATTTGAAATTAAGAAGAAAGCCCACCACCATCCAATAATGCTTGAAGATGTTGATTTCAACGGTGTGGCTTCATCTAACCCGGAATTGCTTACTTTCCAAATCTCAGAAACCACTTCATATGGACGAAAAAGGCTCATAATCGGAACAAAAAACCATCCCACAGCCCACCCTGGTGTGAACCTTAAACCAAACGCATTAAAAGAAGTGAGATTCTTATACGCTCTATGTATCCAAACTAGAAATACTATTCCGGAGATAATAAAGAGAGCGGTCTGGGAAAACCCAATCACAGCTTGCCTAGTATCATTTGCTGCAGCCTCTGACTGGGTAATTATTCCTCCATTCATTGCTCTATGTAACAGATCAGCTTGCGCATATCCGGAAATAACTGCCACAATATCTAGAATCGCTAATATGACAAATATCCACATTACCCAAATAGATAATCCATTTAAGGAAGAAAAGAAGTTCCTTCGTTCAACAATTACATTCTGTTCCATTTATAACCTCTTTAGCAGAAATATAAGCCACTAGGATAGCCAATAATCTATCTGGAAAAAGAGTTTTTATCCGGATCACCACCGAATATCATAATCATCTACCACAAAGTTTTTATCAGTTATCCTCTCAGATTTGAAAATATTTTCATCAGGCTCTGGGAGCAGACTAAATGAATAATCTTGACTAACCATATTTTGTAGAGAATTAAGATAAGTGTCTATAGTGTATAAAGTAACCGGTGAAAATGGAACCGGTGTGATAAATACCGGTGTAGGAATTGAAAAAGTAGGTATTGTAACATAGTTAGGATTTATGAAATATTCCTCTATGTAGAAAAGCTCGTCAGGATACTCTTCAGATTCAGTTTGAAAAGAATTCAATTTAGCATTAAAATTTTGAACCTGTGCATTGTATTGGTCTTTATAGCCATTATATTGATGGATACGGCTATCTACTTCATCTAACAGTGAATTATACTTTGCATCTATTTGCGCTTGTGACATAGCAGAATCGTAAATACTGATCTTAGGATCTTCTGCGAAATCGATCAATTTATCAATTTTTGAACCTAGTTTATCAAGCGCCTCTTTGTTCTTATCAACGATATTCCCAAATTCGCTAATATATTCGCCATAATCCCAATTTGTATATGTATTACCAAGGTACTTTACGTACCATGCATATTCACTTGAGACAGCATATTTCACAGATAAAAGACCTACTCGTTCACCATTTTTAAGATATACTGCTTGTAACCGATTTTCTTCATCACTTATTTTTACATCTTTTGGAAGGATATATAAAAAAGCAATTCCTTTATCTAGGGTATTTACAGCGACGCAGTAGTTCAGATTTCCATTTGCGCCTAATTTCGAAGTTATTTTAACCAAACCGGCTGCCACTCCCTTGCTAATAAGTTTATCTCGAAAAAGTGTCATGGATTCTTCATCCGAATGATTAACGCTTGATAATGGCAGTACATCGCTTATTAAAGGAGTGGCAATATCAACCAAATTGCTCCAATAGAGATTTGCTGTCTGCTTAGATTTCGATGGTGAAGGCGATTCTGCACTACCAAGGTTACCGTTCGGGGTTGGTGTAGTTGATAGCCTGGTATTATCAGGATTAGAAGTTGCTACCGGAGCTAAATTCGATGGACTCACAGTCGTATCTTCTGTTTGCCGGGTGTAAACAGACGCTGGTGGGGCTGATGAACATGAAACGGACACTAATATTAATATTAAGAATAAGCCGGTCAGGCTAATAATGGTTCTCATGCAATTTCCCCTTCATTTAGGTTTATTCCTCAAATAGATACGATGCAAATTACAAAATCAAC
This sequence comes from Dehalococcoidales bacterium, assembly GCA_028718465.1. The sequence continues at coordinate 13,379 of JAQULX010000014.1, forward strand.
CGCGTGCCATGGCTTAGAAATATTTCATTATGCCTGTTTTATTCTTGCCGAGGAAGACCTATATTCCGACATTTTATCAAGACGCTGTTGCAGAAATTTCATATCAATTTTGTTAACAGCCTTGCGAAACCAAGATTTAGACTGTTCAATGTCTCCTGATGCCAGATTGCATAATCCTAAATAATAAAAGAGCCTGAAATCTTCGATGCCCTTCTCAATTGCACCTTTGAACCTTTCGATAGACTTGTCATATTTCCCAAGATAATAATATGCTATGCCTGACAAAAGAATATTTGAACTGCTCAAATATTTACGGTCTTCGGTTTTCATATAAAGTTGCTTGTCAGATTTTCTCTCATCGTGTGAAGGAGACTCGTTATCAATTTTATCTTCAGGTTCGATATATTCAAGCGCACGTGAAAAATCATTTCTTTGGAAATAGAAATCTATCAATTGATCTCTAGCTTCTTCGAGTTCTGGATACATATTCAAAGCCTTTTTATATTCCTCAATTGCTGAAGATGGATCATTCGATGAAATTTTAATTCCCTCTAAATAATGGATATAAGCCGATAGCTTTCTTTTATTGCGGAAATATCTGATTTTATAATTCGTCATCCAAAGAGAATACACGAGGTTGTCAAAAAATTGAGTTATTTTATTATGAGATGCGATATTTTCTCCAGAGATGTTCTCAGTTGATTTTAACTGTTCATTGGTTTTTATAAGATACAACTCACAGAGAAAAAGAAGCCGGCTCTGAAATTCCGCATTTACATTTATGATTTCTGTCTTTAGTCGCTTATAAGCCTCAACATTATGCTGTTTGGCTAAAATGGAGAGGTTACGAAGGCACCGTGTCAAGATGTTGTTGGGATCAATCGACAAGGACTTTTCTAGTGCGTGAATAGCCTCACCGTACATCCGATTATCATAGTGAATTCTGCCAAGGAACATATAATATACAGAATTCGTGGGATTCAAACCAATAGCATTTTGTATTGTGACGATTGCTTTATCATATTCATTCTTATCGGATAAAGCTAACGCCTTATGCAATAATATTCCGCCGTTGTTTGGGCTCAATATGAGTGCCTGATCAAATACCCTAAGAGCCTCATCTAACCGGCCTTTAGATGCAAAATCTTGGCCTTTGGAAAACAAGAGATCGGATTTAATTAACCTAATTATTCTTGTCATGAAAGCCACCTTAAAACCGTTATGAATTTTGATATAAATTTCTTCATATTTGTAATTTCCCGTTCGGATAATCACCAATTTTGGATAATAATTAATATAAGATTGTAACCTTCCTCAATCCAGTTTTATCTCGGCTGCGTACATAGCGTATTTTTTATCCAATCTGCGATAACACTATTAGATGGTGGAGCGCCATACCAAGAAGATTTATTACTAGAGTCAACCCGTATAGACATAGGTAAGCCTGCTCCTGCAAATGAATTTCTTTTTATATTTTGGCCATTGAATATGATAGATACAGCGTAAACAACTTGATAGCCCGTAACATAATTGAAAGATGTTCCATATCTAGCCGACTCACCTGTTGTTTTCGCAATGCTAACCAAATATCCGTTATTGATATCGTTGGTTGTTTTTGGCCAATAAGAAGAAGGTATTAACTCCTGAATATCAGTACAGACTTTCCCAGTATCTGACCATACAACTAATATAGATGCCAGCTTGAAATTATTCAGGTTAGACTGGGATGCGTTAGAAATTCTTGATACCAACTGCGATGAAATCGAGTCTGCTAATGATTGTGCTGTTACTAATGGATCGGCCTTATACTGTCTATAGATGAATATCAGACCAACAACTATGATAATGGCAATTGTTATCCTTACTATTCTCTCTTTTTTCATTTGATCTCCTGTTGTTGGTTTTTCCTCAATAAATATTAACGAAGTTGTATCCATTTGGATCAAAATCTTTATTTATCAACGTTCAAAACCTAATATCATGGTGGTTAACTAGGGAGTAATTCAGCGCAACGCATAAGAGCTCTTAAAATATGTTTATTAGAAGGTTCCATTTGCAAAGCGCGTAACCATAATACCTGGGCTTCTCTTATCTTCTTTTGTTGGGCATATACCTTTGCTAGTAGATCAATCGTGTACACTGGTGCCCCTGGTTTATTGGCTAGGGGTTGCAGGAGAAGTTCGGCTTGCTGTAGTTCACCCTTCCGGGCTAAATCTGCTGCTCTAGCGAGTATCCCTGATTCTACTAAGCTATTCAGTGATTCACTCAAATTATCTACATTTTGTGGCTGAAGCTTTGGGGAATAAATATTCGGTTGCCCTGACGTTCTTAATCTCATTCTTTAACCCTCTTTATCGATTAATCGGCATCGTAGTGCCGCCGTATCCTTGGACCTCCTGTTGCTCATCAGCAGGAAGGAGTCCAATGAGCTGGCGAACCACCGTTTTTAAAGCATCTAAGTTGTTAGAATCGATGGCACTGCGACCTTGTATTATGAGCCGCTCCGCTAGTTGCTGGTCTTTCATGTGAAGTTTTCGCTTCTCTAGATCTTCGAGTTGAGTTACCCACCATCCTGGCTGCTTAAAACAAATTCTCCAATAAAGTTCTTCCAGATATTCTAGCTTTTGTTTAATAAGATCAGTGTCATTGGACCCTAAGGCAGCATCGATTTCTTTCTCCAAAGCGTTAAAATTCTGTTTCTCTTCATCATCACCGAATTTTTCAATAATATCTCTCATATATTCAATGTCATTGTGGGCCTTGGAAATTACCAGAGGCTGCTCAAGAGCATCTTCTGCTTCATCCAGAACGATTTTTAGATCAACGAGGCGTTTTTGGCACTTATCAGCAGCATCCGGGTCAGCGGGTGCGGCAGCGAGCGAAGTTTCTATATCATGTAACATCCCCTCATCCTCAATCTTTTGAATTGGTTTATCAACTTGAGTAATACCAGCTTGTTGAGCATTAGCTTGGACTTTTTGCAAACGCTCCTGTTGTCGCTTATAATCGTCGATTAATTTCCGGGGTTCCGGAATCTCTTTGTCTAATTTCAGGGGATATTCAAACTCCTTATCGAGTATTGGGACATATGCTTTTACGCATATCAAACGCGATTCATCCATATCAATAGTTATCTCAACTTCGCTCCCGAGAGGCAAGTCGCGAGTAGCCAATTTCCCAGTAACTTCCAAATTTCCTATTAAAGCATTTCTATCCGCCCGTTTCGTATTCTCTCCCTCGACAATCGGAATACGGAGAATTGTACCGGATTCTCCCTTTTTGATGGAGACGGTAGTACGATGAATTTCTCGCCGGTGTGCCGGTAATGGTGTCCCCTTAGACAGAAACGGTTGCATTTCGCCATTGGCTAGAGCTACTCCGATACAATGGAGAAGCGGCTGGTTGGAGATTGTCATCCCAATGGTATAACTGAATCTATCCGGAACAGTTTTACAGAGATTCCCGGTTGCATCGGTTAATTCCATGAGAAATTCATTCGTTTGTTCTCCAGCATGGACAGTAGTCATGAATTTTCCATCAGCAGGTAAAGAGATCTTGCCGCTGCGCCATCGAGTTTTTATCTCAATGAATTCGATTTTAAAACCGGTTAACGGCTTTCCGTCAGGTGCGTTTATTTTACCCCCTATCATCGGATCTGGATCATTTCCAATTGGCTCATAGTTCAATTCCAAAGAGTATTGCCCCGGGATAAGAATTTGCACTTTGTTAGCTTCCTTTGGCATCGGTTGTGTTCGGGCGAATATTGCAGCGCCCTGGGCGTTGACTGTCAAAGGATCTACACTGAATTCAAGCGGAATTCTCAATCTTTCCTTGAGAATATCCCTCACAATCGGAGTCCTGGTAGGACCACCAACCAGAATCAGTTTTTCGATGTTGTCTGGAGATAGCCTCTTTTCTTCTAAGGCTGCTTTACATCTATTGATCGACCTTTCTATAAAAGGTTCGATCAGGGGCTCAATTTCGCTACGCTTAAGTTCGTATTCAAAATTTATCGGCATGCCTTTATCATCAATACAGAGTGGATCAATTGTTATAATTGTAGAATCGTCATTTGATAATGCGATCTTGGCTTGTTCCGCCTTCAGTTTA